>NZ_JBIDBS010000011.1:0-234454 GCF_043204165.1 Streptomyces sp. NPDC047982
GCGTTTCCGACTCTATCAGACTCTTTCGTGTCCGATTCCCGGTCGAAGCGGGTCCGCCTTCCAGTTCCACGCTTTCGCGTTTCCCTTTCCGGCGACTCCAACCTTACCAGATTCTTTTTCCGTTCCGTTTCCGGTCCGAATTTCAATTCCGGCGGCCGTTGGAAGGCCATTGCCTTTCGGCGGGCCCGACTTTATCAGAGATTCTGAGTCGGAATTCCGCTGCGCTGCAGGGTCACGGGCACACAAGTGCTTGTGGTGCTGAGCGGTCGGGCGGAGCCGTAAACGTACTGGAGCGGGGTGCCCCGATGCAAATCGTGGCACCCCGCTCCGGTTCACGTCCGCCGGGTCAGACCTCGACGACGACGGGAAGGATCATCGGACGCCGACGGTAGGTGTCCGAGACCCACTTCCCCACCGAGCGACGGACGAGCTGCTGGAGCTGGTGCGGCTCCACCACCCCGTCCTGCGCCGACTTGTTGAGCGCGTCTTCGATCTTCGGTACGACGGCGTCGAACGCGGAGTCGTCGATGCCGGATCCGCGGGCCTGGATGTAGGGGCCGCCGGTGATCTTGCCGGTGGTGCTGTCGACGACGACGAAGACCGAGATGATCCCCTCGTCACCGAGGATGCGGCGATCCTTGAGAGATGTCTCGGTGACGTCGCCGACCGAGAGCCCGTCGACGTACACGTAACCGGCCTGGACCTTGCCGACGATCTTGGCCCTGCCGTCGACCAGGTCGACGACGACGCCGTCCTCGGCGATCACGATGTGGTCCTTGGGCACGCCGGTGAGGGCCCCGAGTTCGGCGTTGGCCCTCAGGTGACGCCACTCGCCGTGCACCGGCATCAGGTTCTTCGGCTTGCAGATGTTGTAGAAGTACAGCAGCTCGCCGGCCGAGGCGTGCCCCGAGACGTGGACCTTGGCGTTGCCCTTGTGGACGACGTTGGCGCCCCAGCGGGTCAGGCCGTTGATCACACGGTAGACCGCGTTCTCGTTGCCCGGGATCAGCGACGACGCCAGGATCACGGTGTCGCCCTGGACGATCCGGATCTGGTGGTCGCGGTTCGCCATGCGTGACAGTGCGGCCATCGGCTCGCCCTGGGATCCCGTGCAGACCAGCACGACTTCGTCGTCGGGCAGATCGTCGAGGGTCTTGACGTCGACCACCAGGCCCGCAGGGACCCTCAGGTAGCCCAGGTCGCGGGCGATGCCCATGTTGCGCACCATCGAGCGCCCGACGAAGGCCACCCGGCGGCCGTACTCGTGGGCCGCGTCGAGGATCTGCTGGATGCGGTGCACGTGGCTGGCGAAGCTCGCCACGATGATGCGCTTGTGGGCGTTGGCGAAGACCGTGCGCAGGACGTTGGAGATGTCCCGCTCGGGCGGCACGAAGCCGGGGACCTCCGCATTGGTCGAGTCGGAGAGCAGCAGGTCGATGCCCTCCTCGCTCAGCCGGGCGAACGCGTGCAGGTCGGTGAGCCGGCCGTCCAGCGGGAGCTGGTCCATCTTGAAGTCACCGGTCGCGACGGCCATGCCCGCAGGGGTGCGGATGGCGACCGCGAGGGCGTCCGGGATGGAGTGGTTGACCGCGACGAACTCGCAGTCGAAGACGCCGATGCGCTCGCGCCTGCCCTCCTCGACCTCGAGGGTGTACGGGCGGATGCGGTGCTCCTGCAGCTTGGCCTCGATCAGTGCGAGGGTCAGCTTGGAGCCGATCAGGGGGATGTCCGGCTTCAGCCGCAGCAGATACGGGACACCACCGATGTGGTCTTCGTGGCCGTGCGTGAGGATGATCCCCTCGACCTCGTCGAGGCGGTCCCGGATCGTGGTGAAGTCCGGCAGGATCAGATCGACTCCGGGCTGCTCCTCCTCCGGGAAGAGGACGCCGCAGTCGACGATGAGCAGGCGGCCGTCGTACTCGAAGACCGTCATGTTGCGGCCGATCTCACCGAGGCCACCGAGCGGGGTGACGCGAAGGCCGCCCTTGGGAAGCTTCGGCGGGGCGCCGAGTTCGGGATGCGGATGACTCAAAAGACTCTCCTTACCACGCGCGCCACGTACCGCTTGGGCACGTGGCGCGCATGTCATTCGTGCACTTGCTGTTGTCTGCTATGTCGCTCTTAAGAGTTTTCTTCTTTTATTCAGTTTTGAAGTCCGTGGTCAGAGCTCTACCCCGCCGGCGGCGAGATCGATCTTGAGCTGCGCCGTCTCCTGTGCGGTGAGCTCGACCAGGGGCAGGCGCAGCGGGCCGGCGGGAAGGCCCTGGAGCGCCAGCGCGGCCTTGGTGGTGATCACACCCTGGGTGCGGAACATGCCGGTGAAGACCGGGAGGAGCTTCTGATGGATTTCCGTGGCCTTCTGCACGTCGCCGCCGAGGTACGCCTCGATCAGGGCACGCAGCTCGGGGGTGACGACGTGGCCGACGACGGAGACGAAGCCGACGGCGCCGACGGAGAGGAGCGGCAGGTTCAGCATGTCGTCGCCGGAGTACCAGGCGAGACCCGACCGGGAGATGGCCCAGCTCGCGCGGCCGAGGTCGCCCTTCGCGTCCTTGTTGGCGACGATGCGGGGGTGCTCGGAGAGCCGTACCAGCGTCTCCGTCTCGATGGGCACACCGCTACGGCCGGGGATGTCGTAGAGCATCACCGGGAGTCCGGTGGCATCGGCGATGGCCGTGAAGTGCCGGAAGAGGCCCTCCTGCGGCGGCTTGTTGTAGTACGGCGTCACCGCGAGCAGGCCGTGCGCGCCGGAGCGTTCGGCCGTGCGGGCGAGTTCGACGCTGTGCCGGGTGTCGTTGGTGCCGATGCCGGCCACGACATGGGCCCGGTCCCCCACTGCTTCCAGGACCGCCCTGACGAGCCGGTCCTTCTCCGCGTCGCTGGTGGTCGGGGACTCGCCGGTGGTGCCGTTGACGATCAGGCCGTCGTTGCCTGCGTCCACCAGGTGGGTGGCGAGCCGCTGGGCGCCGTCGAGGTCGAGTGCGCCGTCCGCCGTGAAGGGCGTGACCATGGCGGTGAGGACCCTCCCGAAGGGGGTCTGCGGAGTGGAGATCGGAGCCATGGGTAACACGCTACTCGCTGCTCAGGGCCCGCGGACCCCTCGGGGGGACACACCATAGGAGCCCGGCACTGCCTGCTCGGGGGTTCAGGCAGTGCCGGGTCCGTTTGATCAGCCTAGATGAACTTCACGAAACGCCGCAATATGGACACCGCTTACGGGGCGACGCGTCCGTTTTTGTTGAAGGCTGCATGGGTGAGCGGCATGAGCCGGGCCCAGTGCTCCTCCATCCGCTGCCCCACCATCTCGATCTCCCGCTGCGGGAAGGACGGCACCTTCGCCAGCTCGTGCTGGGTGCGCAGACCGAGGAAGTGCATCAGCGAGCGTGCGTTGCACGTGGCGTACATCGAGGAGTACAGGCCGACGGGGAGCACCGAACGGGCGACCTCGCGGGCCACCCCGGCGGCGAGCATCTCCTGGTACGCCTCGTACGCCTGGCGGTACGAGTCCTCCATGACCCGGCCGGTGAGCTCGTGCTGGGCCTGCGTGCCCTCGACGAACTCGTACTTGCCGGGACGGCCCTGCTGGACGAGCCTGCGCGACTCGTCCGGGACGTAGAAGACCGGCTCCAGCCGGCGGTAACGGCCCGATTCCTCGTTGTACGACCAGCCCACGCGGTGGCGCATGAACTCGCGGAACACGAAGATCGGGGCGCTGATGAAGAAGGTCATCGAGTTGTGCTCGAACGGGCTGCCGTGCCGGTCGCGCATCAGGAAGTTGATGAGCCCCTTGGAGCGCTCCGGGTCCTTGGTGACCTCCTCCAGGGACTGCTCCCCGGCTGTGGAGACACGGGCCGCGAACAGGACGTCGGCGTCGCCAGCGGAGTGTTTCACCAGGTCGACGGTGACATCGCTGCGGAAGCTGGGCTTTGCGGGCTCGGGGGTCTCGGTCACCGGCGGGGTCCTTCCAATCGCGTCGCTCGGGCGGCGCCCACTCTACGGGCCACCACCGACAACGCCGTCCGGAAGGTTCGCCATGGGATTTCTTCGGTGAATTCGGCGATTCGGGGCACCAAACGGGCCCGTCGTGCGTCTGTCTCAATAGCAGCACCGATCACAGAGTTCAAGGAGAGCTTCCTCATGTTCCGCCGGCGCGAGTCCGTCCCGTTCTCGTTCGTGGCCGAGGCCGACAGGTTCCGCAGCAACGTCACGCCGCCCCCGCGGGAGCGCGCCAGCGTCTCCCAGCTGGCCGCCCACTCGCTCGTCGGGCTCACGATCGTCGCGGGTCTCGTCGGCTCCCTGGTGCTGGGCATGCCCGCCCTGAGCCCGCAGAGCGAGTCGCACGCCCAGCAGACCGAGGCCGCGAACGGCCCCTGAACGGCCCTGCCCCGTACAGGGCCCCTGGGTTGGTCGGGCCGACGATCTCCTCGATAGCCTCACCGGGCACAGCAATCGAGCGTGCTTATGAGTGAGGATCAGTCGTGCCCCTGCCCTTCCTGACGGACGACCGCGCGTTTGACGCGGGCGCTGAGGACGTAGCGCCGCCGTTCGACGACCACGACAGCTGGCGGCGTCCGTACCGCCCCGGGCCCTGGCGGGTCGCGGCCGCGGCCGCCCTGCTGCTGCTCGCGTCGTTCATCCTCCTCGCGGGGGTCATCACCGCGTTCGCCGGGGCGGTGTCGGGTGCGGTCGTGTGCCTGGGGCTCGCCGCCGCCGTCATCGCCTCCGCCCTGCGGCTGCTGCGGATGGGCGCCTGGGTGAGTCGGCACGGGGTGCGCAGAGTGCGCTTCTTCACAACGACGACGGTGTCGTGGGACCGGGTCTCGACGGTCCGCACGGTTCAGCAGCCGGTGCGGTGGCTGGGGCTCCCGCGCACGGTGCAGGGTCAGGCGCTGGTTGTCGTCCGCCGGGGCGTCGAGGCGATGGAGCCGTTGCTCACCGACGGCAACGCGGACTTCCTGGGACGGCCCGACGCGTTCGACCGTGCCGCCGACACGGTCGAGGTGTGGGGGGACGAGTATCGGCGGGACCGAGAGCCTGTCGGGTGACCTCTGAGCGGGCGGCCACGCCCGGTCATCGCTCGGGCCCGGCGGCCGTCCACGGCTGCCGGGCCCGAGCCCGTTCGTCAGGCCCCCGTTCAGGCGCCGGAGGGGTGCGATCCGGCGGTCTTCGCGCCCTTGCCGGTCCGGGCGGGCGTCGCCCGCGCGTGCAGGGCGATGGCGCGCTGCATGGCCTTCCGGGCCCTGGGGGTGTCCCTGGCGTCCTGGTAGGCGACGGCCAGCCGGAACCAGCAGCGCCAGTCGTCCGGGGAATCCTCCGTCTCCGCACGGCGCCGGTCGAACACGGCGTCGGCCGAATCGCGGTCGATACGGCCGGAGGGGGTGCGGGCCAGTTCGTCGACCGGGAGCCCGCCCTCCGCGTCGAGTTCCGCCGCCAGCGCGTTGGCCCGCGCCACGAACCGGGTGTTCTTCCAGAGGAACCAGACACCGATCACCGGCAGGATCAGCACCGCGACCCCGAAGGCCACCGTGAGCGGGGTGCCGTGCTCGATGAGCAGGACGCCACGGCTGCCGACCAGGAAGAAGTAGAAGACCAGGACGGCGGCGGTGACGAAGTACGTGATCTTTGCGCGCATGGCGGGGCCCAGTCAGTCCAGGTCGAGGAAGTGTTCCAGGCCGAACGTGAGCCCGGGGGTGGTCACCACGCGGCGGACGCCGAGCAGGATGCCCGGCATGAAGCTGCTGTGGTGCAGGGAGTCGTGCCGGATCGTGAGGGTCTCGCCCTCGCCGCCGAGCAGCACCTCCTGGTGGGCGAGGAGGCCGCGGAGCCGGACCGCGTGGACCGGGACCCCGTCGACGTCCGCGCCGCGCGCGCCCTCCAGGGCCGTGACGGTGGCATCCGGCTGCGGGGCGCAGCCTGCCTTCCGCCGGGCCTCGGCGATCAGCTGGGCGGTGCGGGTCGCCGTGCCCGAGGGGGCGTCGGCCTTGTTCGGGTGGTGCAGCTCGACGACTTCGACGGACTCGAAATAGCGGGCGGCCTGCTGCGCGAACCTCATCGTGAGGACGGCGCCGATGGAGAAGTTCGGCGCGATGAGCACCCCGGTCTCCGGGAAGGAGGCCAGCCATGCGTTCAGCTGCGCGAGCCGCTCGTCGGTCCAGCCCGTGGTGCCCACGACGGCGTGGATGCCGTGCCGTACGCAGAAGTCGAGGTTGCCCATCACCGACCCGGGGGTGGTGAGTTCGACGACGGCCTGGGCGCCGGACTCCACGAGGGTCTCCAGCTTGTCGCCCCGGCCCAGGGCGGCCACCAGCTCCATGTCGTCGGCGGCATCGACGGCTCGTACGGCCTCGGCCCCGATGCGGCCCTTGGCGCCGAGAACGGCCACGCGCAGCTTGCTCATGTGCTCTGCTTCCTTACCGGTTCGGTGAGGTCTCGTGCTACGAGACCGCTTCTTCGAGGCGGTCGGCCTGCTTGTCCTTGAGCGGGCCGATGACGGAGAGCGAGGGGCGGCGTCCGAGGACCTCGCCCGCGACCGCGCGGACGTCATCGGGAGTGACCTGCGCCATCCGGTCCAGCATGTCGTCGACCGACATCTGGTCGCCCCAGCACAGCTCGCTCTTGCCTATGCGGTTCATCAGCGCGCCGGTGTCCTCCAGGCCGAGGACCGTGGAGCCGGAGAGCTGACCGATCGCCCTGCCGATCTCCTCGTCGCTCAGCCCCTCGGACGCTACCCGGTCCAGCTCGTCGCGGCAGATCTTGAGGACGTCGTGGACCTGGCTGGGCCGGCAGCCCGCGTACACGCCGAACAGGCCGCAGTCGGCGAACCCGGAGGTGTACGAGTAGACGCTGTAGGCGAGGCCGCGCTTCTCCCGTACCTCCTGGAAGAGGCGTGAACTCATGCCGCCACCGAGCGCGGTGCTGAGGACCCCGAGGGCCCAGCGGCGCTCGTCGGTGCGGGACAGTCCGGGCATGCCGAGGACGACGTGGGCCTGCTCGGTCCTGCGGTTGAGCAGTTCGACGCGGCCCGCGGTGCGCAGGGCGCGGGAGCCGGTGCGCGGACCGACCGGGACGGCGTCGGTGCGCGACAGGGCACCGGCGCGTTCGAACGCCTTGCGGACCTGGCGTACGACCGTGGCGTGGTCGATGTTGCCCGCGGCGGCGACGACCAGGCGGGTGGGGTCGTAGTGCCTCTTGTAGAAGCGGGCGATCCGGTCGCGGTCGAGCGCGTTGACGGTGTCGACGGTGCCGAGGACCGGGCGGCCGAGGGGGGTGTCGCCGAGCAGGGTGTGCGCGAACAGGTCGTGCACGCAGTCGCCCGGGTCGTCCTCCGTCATGGCGATCTCCTCGAGGATGACACCGCGCTCGGCGTCGACGTCCTCGGGGGTGATCAGCGAGCCGGTGAGCATGTCGCAGACGACGTCGATGGCCAGCGGCAGGTCGGTGTCCAGGACCCGCGCGTAGTAGCAGGTGTACTCCTTCGCCGTGAAGGCGTTCATCTCGCCACCGACCGCGTCGATGGCGGCGGAGATGTCGAGGGCGCTGCGCCGGGCGGTGCCCTTGAAGAGGAGGTGTTCGAGGTAGTGGGTCGCGCCGTTGAGGGCGGGGGTCTCGTCGCGGGATCCGACGTTGGCCCAGATCCCGAAGGTGGCGGAACGGACGGAGGGCAGGGTCTCGGTGACGACGCGCAGGCCGCCGGGCAGGACGGTGCGGCGCACCGTTCCGACGCCGCCTGTGCCCTTGAGGAGCGTTTGGGTACGGGCGACGGCCCGCGCCTTCGAGGAGGCACGGGCCGTCGTCCGGGAACTACGGGACGTCACTTGGCGGCGTCGTCCTTCTTCTCGGCGCCCGCGGCAGAGCCGCTGTCGGACTCGGCGCCCTCGATGACGGGGACGAGGGAGAGCTTGCCCCGGGAGTCGATCTCGGCGATCTCCACCTGGACCTTGGTGCCGACACCGAGCACGTCCTCGACGTTCTCCACGCGCTTGCCGCCGGCGAGCTTGCGGATCTGCGAGATGTGCAGCAGGCCGTCCTTGCCGGGCATGAGGGAGACGAACGCACCGAAGGTGGTGGTCTTCACGACCGTGCCAAGGTAGCGCTCGCCGACCTCCGGCATGGTCGGGTTGGCGATCGAGTTGATCGTGGCACGGGCGGCCTCGGCGGCCGGGCCGTCGGCGGCACCGATGTAGATGGTGCCGTCGTCCTCGATCGTGATGTCGGCGCCGGTGTCCTCCTGGATCTGGTTGATCATCTTGCCCTTGGGGCCGATGACCTCGCCGATCTTGTCCACCGGGATCTTGACGGTGATGATCCGCGGGGCGTTCGGGGACATCTCGTCCGGGACGTCGATGGCCTCGTTCATCACGTCGAGGATGTGGAGGCGGGCGTCGCGGGCCTGCTTCAGCGCGGCGGCCAGGACCGAGGCGGGGATGCCGTCGAGCTTGGTGTCGAGCTGGAGCGCGGTGACGAACTGCTTCGTACCGGCGACCTTGAAGTCCATGTCACCGAAGGCGTCCTCCGCACCGAGGATGTCGGTGAGGGCGACGTAGTGGGTCTTGCCGTCGATCTCCTGGGAGATCAGGCCCATGGCGATACCGGCGACGGCGGCCTTGAGCGGCACACCGGCGTTCAGCAGCGACATGGTGGAGGCGCAGACCGAGCCCATGGACGTCGAGCCGTTGGAGCCCAGTGCCTCGGAGACCTGGCGGATCGCGTAGGGGAACTCCTCGCGCGTCGGCAGCACCGGCACGATGGCGCGCTCGGCGAGCGCGCCGTGGCCGATCTCGCGGCGCTTGGGCGAGCCCACGCGGCCGGTCTCGCCGACGGAGTAGGGCGGGAAGTTGTAGTTGTGCATGTAGCGCTTGCGGGTCACCGGGGAGAGGGTGTCCAGCTGCTGCTCCATGCGCAGCATGTTGAGGGTGGTCACGCCCAGGATCTGGGTCTCGCCGCGCTCGAACAGCGCCGAGCCGTGCACCCGCGGGATGGCCTCGACCTCGGCGGCGAGCGTACGGATGTCCGTGACGCCACGGCCGTCGATGCGGACCTTGTCCTTGATGACGCGCTCGCGGACCAGCTTCTTGGTCAGCGCGCGGTACGCGGCGGAGATCTCCTTCTCGCGGCCCTCGAAGGCCGGGAGCAGCTTCTCGGCGGCGATCTCCTTGACGCGGTCCAGCTCGGCCTCGCGGTCCTGCTTGCCCGCGATGGTGAGCGCCTGGGCCAGCTCGGAGGTCACGGCGTCGGCGAGGGCCGCGTAGACGTCGTCCTGGTAGTCCAGGAAGACCGGGAAGTCGCCGGTGGGCTTGGCGGCCTTGGCGGCGAGGTCCGACTGAGCCTTGCAGAGGACCTTGATGAACGGCTTCGCGGCTTCGAGACCGGCGGCGACGACCTCTTCGGTCGGAGCCTCGGCGCCGTCCTTGACGAGCTGGATGGTCTTCTCGGTGGCCTCGGCCTCGACCATCATGATCGCGACGTCGCCGTCCTCCAGGACACGGCCGGCGACGACCATGTCGAAGACGGCGTCCTCCAGCTCGGTGTGCGTCGGGAAGGCGACCCACTGGCCCTTGATCAGGGCGACGCGGGTGCCGCCGACCGGACCGGAGAAGGGCAGGCCGGCGAGCTGCGTGGAGCAGGAGGCGGCGTTGATCGCGACCACGTCGTACAGGTGGTCGGGGTTGAGCGCCATGACCGTCTCGACGATCTGGACCTCGTTGCGCAGGCCCTTCTTGAAGGAGGGGCGCAGCGGGCGGTCGATCAGGCGGCAGGTGAGGATGGCGTCCTCGGAGGGACGGCCCTCACGGCGGAAGAAGGAGCCGGGGATCTTGCCTGCGGCGTACTGCCGCTCCTCGACGTCCACCGTCAGGGGGAAGAAGTCGAGCTGGTCCTTGGGCTTCTTGGAAGCGGTGGTGGCCGACAGCACCATGGTGTCGTCGTCCAGGTACGCCACGGCGGAGCCGGCGGCCTGCCTGGCCAGGCGGCCCGTCTCGAAGCGGATGGTGCGGGTGCCGAAGGTGCCGTTGTCGATCACGGCTTCGGCGTAGTGGGTCTCGTTCTCCACTAGCGTTTTCTCCTACATGTCGTCTTCTCGTCCCCCGCGCCCGTGTGGCGGGGGGACTGTTGCGGAGAAGCGCTCCTTCGACGGGCCGGTCTTCGATCGAAGCACCCGGTTGGTGGGTCCGGGAGCCACTACCGAGGACCGGCGGCGGGGAGTTTCGCTTCTCGCTCGTCCGCGGGACGTTTCTGCGACCAGGTTACTGAGATCCGGGTCGGCTTGGCATTCCGGCTGTGCGGGTCGGCCCGCCACGACCCGCACATGTGCGTGTACGCACAACTGTACGTACGGCAAAGGGAGCGGTCCCCTCAGTTGCGGGAACCGCTCCCCTCATGGTGTCTTACTTGGCGCCGGCCGCACCGCGACGGATGCCGAGGCGGTCGACCAGCGTACGGAAGCGCTGGATGTCCTTCTTGGCAAGGTACTGCAGCAGGCGGCGGCGCTGGCCGACCAGGATCAGCAGACCACGGCGGGAGTGGTGGTCGTGCTTGTGCGTCTTGAGGTGCTCCGTCAGGTCCGAGATGCGACGGGAGAGCATCGCGACCTGGACCTCGGGGGAACCGGTGTCACCCTCCTTGGTGGCGAACTCGGCCATGATCTGCTTCTTCGTAGCGGCGTCGAGCGACACGCGGTACTCCTCTTCGGTGTTCGAGCGCCCGCGAGTGCCCCTGTCTTGGTACCAGGGGGGCTTCCGTTACTCGGGGGCGAGGGTCCGATGGGCGCTGCTCCCAGGATGATCCGGGAGCGCGTACACAAACGGCCGTCACACAGCGTACCAGTCGCTGAGACCCCGGCCGCCCGTGGTACCGGGCGGATCAGCTGGTGAGTGCGCGGATCGAGTGGTAGACGTCGAAAACGGCGAGGCACAGCGGCAGCAGCGTCAGGAGCACGCACGCTTCGGCGATCTCCAGGAAGCGCCCCCAGAACGGGGTGACTCCCTTGCGCGGCACGATCAGCCCTACGGCAGTGATCAGCGCGGCGACGCCCGCCACCGCGGCGGTGAGCCAGATCGTACGGATGTCGAGCCCGGCGGTCTCCCCCTTGAACGCCTCGCGCACCAGCGTCGCCGGCGGGTTGAGGGACAGTCCGACGCCGAGGAGCACCAGTGCGCCGAGGCCCGCCGCCAGGGCGCAGCCGACCTGGGCCGTGTAACGGAACAGGTGGGCGCGCATCAGCATGGCGATGCCGGTGGCGAGGGCCAGCAGCTGGCCCCAGATGCTGTCCGAGATGCCGAGCACGGCTGCGGCTCCCACGGCCACCAGCGCGCATCCGCCGACCAGACCGAGGAGCAGCTCGTGGCCACGCCGCGCCTGAGCGGCGATGCGGTCGGCGTCGACCGGGCCCTGCGGCTCCGGGTCGGACGTCCCGTAGTCACCGACGGTGGTACGCGGCGGCTCGAAGCCGATGGGGAGGCGGGCGAAGCGGGTGGAAAGTCCAGGCAGGAAGGCGAGGAGCCCCACGGAGAGGGGGGCACACACGGCCGCGGTCTCGGCCGGCTCCATACCGGTCATGATCGCGACGAAGGTCACCAGCACGCCGATGGCAGCGGCGAACACGAACGCGACGAAGGTGCCGTCGCCTTCGGGTGCGGCGATCATGAGGATCACCGCCGCCACCAGCACGGCGGCGCAGGCGAGCAGGAACTGGAGCCTGCCGGTGCCCTGGCCCTCGCTGAGCGGCAACAGACCGGCCCCGGCGACCGCCGCGTTCGCGAGTACGCCGATCCCCAGCGCGATGGACGATCCACGGTCGGAGTACACACGCGCACGTACGCAGGCGAGCGCGAGAAGGAGTACGGCGGTGACGGCGGCCAGGATGCCCGGCAGGCCGTGCATGTCGTGCCGGACGTCGGAGTTCCACAGCACGAATCCGAGCAGGACCAGCAGGACCGATCCGCCGAAGAGCCCGGCCGATCGCGTGAGGCTGTCGCCCCAGAGAGTGCGGTCCCGGGCGACTGCGGTGGCGACGGCGTCGGAGACGTCGTCGAAGACCGCGGGGGGCAGCGACTCGGAGAAGGGCCGCAGGGACAGCAGCTCGCCGTCGAGGATGCGCTGGCCGGCCAGGGTGCGCCCGCCGTCGAGGACGGTGCCGTCGCGGCGGACCAGGTGATAGCCGACCGGCGCGCCCTGGGCGGGGCTCTGTCCCGACAACCGGAGGATCTCCGGGTAGAGGTCCGCGACGGGGATGTCCTCGGGTAGTGCCACGTCGACGCGGCTGTCGGGTGCGACGACCGTGACCCGGCAGAAACCGGTTCCGTTGCCGGCCGGAACTCCGGGACCCGGCCTACCGGCTCCGGTAGCCGCCATTTGGGCCGTCATAGTCACGTGCTGCTCCCCCTCATGGTTCTTCTGCCTCCTGGAACGCACCCCCGGTGTCATGGGCCCGACCCGCGTCCCGATGGATCACGCCGTCAACCGCGTCCCGAATGACCCATTTTTTTGCGGTAGTTAGCGGATGCGTACACGCGTTGCGACACCCTACCGCCCTCGGGCCATCCCCTACGCCAGTAGGATCCTCCCGCGGACGGAGCAAGTCGCCACGGGGGCGCCGATAGGAACAGCACCGTCCGGCAAGGGAATTGGTGAGCTGTGAGCCAGATTGTCGTCAAGCGCCCACCGCGGGCCCTCCCCTCCGAAGTCCCGGGCGAGCAGGTGCAGTTGCAACCTCCGCCCGAGCTGCCTCGCGGCCAGCAGGAGGGGGTGATGATGCAGCTGCTGCCGATGCTCGGCATGGGCGGTTCCGTCGTCTTCTTCTTCATGACGCCGAACCCGGTCATGCGGATCATGGGCATGATCATGATCGCGTCCACGGTCGCCATGGCCATTGCGATGATCATTCGCTTCCGGCGCGGCACCCAGGGTCAGCTCGCGGACATGCGGCGCGATTACCTCAAATATCTGACCCAGACCAGGCGCGCAGTGCTGAAGACGGCCCGCGAGCAGCGCGACGCGCAGTTCTATCTCCACCCGTCGCCGGAACAGCTGTGGGCGCTCGTCGCCGAGGGCAGCCGGGTGTGGGAGCGCCGCGTCGGTGACGCGGACTTCGCGCACGTACGCATCGGCCTGGGCAGTCAGGAACTCGCCACGCCGCTCGTCGCGCCCGACACCGCGCCGGTCGATGAGCTGGAGCCGCTGACCGCCGGGGCGATGCAGCAGTTCATCACGACCCACAGCACGCTGGACGGCCTGCCGATGGCGGTCTCGCTGCGCGCCTTCTACCACCTGACGATCAGCGGCGAGGCGGAGTCCGCGCGCTCCACGGCCCGCGCGATGGTCGGTGCGCTTGCCTCGCTGCACTCCCCCGAGGACCTGATCATCGCCGTCGCGACCGGCCGGGACGCCGCCCCGCAGTGGGAATGGACGAAGTGGCTCCCGCACGTGCAGGTCCTGGGCTCCGTCGACGGTGCCGGCAGCCGTCGCCTGATCACCACGAGTGTCGAGGAGCTGGAGGAGATGCTCGCGGGCCATCTCGACGGCCGACCGCGCTTCCAGCCCGATGGCCAGCCACTCCTGGAGCAGCCCCATGTCGTCGTCGTGCTCGACGGCCAGTCCGTACCGGCGACATCCGCGCTCGCCGCGGCCGAGGGCCTTCAGGGCGTGACGGTCGTCGAGATCGTCACGGGTCAGGTCAACGGAGCACGCGGCGGTCTCTCCATCGTGGTGGACCCCCACTCGCTGCAGTTGGAGTCCGGACACGGTCTGGTGTACGACGGCCTTCCCGACCTGCTGAGTCACGAGGCCGCCGAAGCACTCGCCCGGCAACTGGCCCCGCTCCACGTGGCCTCGGGCGGCGACGACGACGAACCGCTGCTCGCCAACCTGGAGTTCACCGATCTGCTGAATCTCGGCGACGCCGCCTCGGTCGACGTGAGCCGGACCTGGCGGGCTCGCTCGCAGGCGGAGCGGCTGCGTGTCCCGATCGGCGTCGGCGAGGACGGCGGTCCGGTGATGCTGGACCTCAAGGAGGCGGCGCAGGAGGGCATGGGGCCGCACGGCCTGTGCGTCGGCGCTACCGGTTCCGGTAAGTCCGAGCTGCTCCGTACGCTCGTACTGGGCCTTGCCGTCACCCACACCTCGGAGACGCTCAACTTCGTCCTCGCGGACTTCAAGGGCGGTGCCACCTTCGCCGGCATGGCGCAGATGCCCCACGTCGCAGCGGTGATCACCAACCTCGCGGACGACCTGACGCTGGTGGACCGCATGGGTGACTCCATCAGCGGTGAGCTCAACCGCCGCCAGGAGATGCTGCGCGACGCGGGCAACTACGCCAACATCCACGACTACGAGAAGGCGCGCGCCGCGGGAGCCCCGCTGCAGCCCATTCCCTCCCTCGTCCTGGTCATCGACGAGTTCAGCGAACTACTCACGGCCAAACCTGACTTCATCGAGATGTTCGTGCAGATCGGGCGCATCGGCCGTTCGCTGGGCGTCCATCTGCTGCTGGCCTCGCAGCGCCTCGAAGAGGGACGGCTGCGCGGCCTGGAGACCTATCTGTCGTACCGGATCGGTCTGCGTACGTTCTCCGCGGGCGAGTCCCGGGCGGCGCTGGGTGTGCCCGATGCATACCACCTGCCCAATGTTCCCGGTTCCGGCTACCTGAAGTACGGCACGGACGAGATGGTGCGGTTCAAGGCCGCGTACGTCTCCGGGGTGTACCGCTCGGGCGCCCAGCCGACCGCTTCCTCCGGCCCTCTGCCGGTGGACCGCAGGCCGGTGGTGTTCACGGCGGCTCCGGTGCCGGTGCAGTACGTACAGCCGAGCCCGCAGGCCGGGGCCGTCGTACCCGATGCGCGTACGGCGGAGGACGACGCTCTGGCGGACACGGTGCTCGACGTGATCGTGCGCCGACTGGAGGGCCGGGGGGCCTCGGCGCACCAGGTCTGGCTGCCTCCGCTGGACAACCCGCCGTCGCTGGACGAGCTCCTGCCGGGGCTGTCCGCGGTCGAGGGCCGTGGGCTGACCCAGCCCGGGTTCGAGGGATCGGGCCGCCTCGTCGTACCGCTGGGCGTGGTCGACAAGCCGTACGAGCAGCGGCGCGACACGCTCTACCGGGACTTCTCCGGTGCGGCGGGCCATATGCAGATCACCGGTGGTCCGCAGTCGGGCAAGTCCACGCTGCTGCGCACACTCATCGCGGGCTTCGCACTCACCCACACGCCCCACGAGGTCCAGTTCTACGGGCTCGACTTCGGTGGCGGCGGCATGGCCTCGATCGCCGGTCTGCCGCACGTCGGCGGGATCGCGTCCCGGCTCGACCCGGAGCGGGTGCGTCGTACCGTCTCCGAGGTGTACGGGATCATGGCGCGGCGTGAGGAGTACTTCCGCAGCGCGGGCATCGACTCCATCGCCACCTTCCGCAGGCTGCGGGCGCGCGGCGAGATCTCGGTGACGGACCAGCCTTGGGGCGACGTGTTCCTGATCATCGACGGCTGGGGCAACTTCCGTACGGACTATGAGGGCCTGGAAGCGGCGGCCGTGGACATCGCGGCGCGCGGCCTCGGATACGGCATCCATCTGATCGTCACGGCGTCACGCTCCATGGAGGTCCGGGCGAACCTCAAGGACCACCTGATGAACCGGCTCGAGCTGCGGCTCGGTGACGTCATGGACTCCGAACTGGACCGCAAGGTCGCGGTCAACGTGCCGGCCGGCGTGCCCGGTCGTGGTCTCACGCCGGAGAAGCTGCACTTCATGGCCGCGGTACCGCGGATCGACGGCATCAACTCCGACAGCGACCTCTCCGAAGCGACGGCGGCCATGAACCAGGAGGTCTCACGGCACTGGACCGCGGCGCCCGCCCCGGCGGTCCGTCTGCTGCCCCGCGAACTCCCGGTGCACGAACTGCCCGCGGGCTACGCGCATCCGGAGCGGGGCATCGCGTTCGGTATCGACGAAAACAACCTGGAGCCGGTCTTCCTCGACTTCGAGCGCGACCCGTTCTTCCTGGTCTTCGGCGAGAGCGAGTCCGGCAAGTCCAATCTACTGCGGCTGCTCATCAAGCAGTTGACCGAGAGGTACGAGGGGAACGCCTGCAAGTTCTTCGTCATCGACAACCGGCGAGCACTGCTGGACGCCACCCCCGCGACGCACCTGGCGGAGTACGTGCCCATGTCCAACGACATGGAGCACCACGTGGACGCGCTGTACAACCTGATGAAGCGCCGTACGCCGTCGCCCGACGTCACGGCGCAGGAACTGCGCGATCGCAGCTGGTGGAGCGGCCCGACGGTGTACGTGGTCGTCGACGACTACGACCTGGTCTCCACGTCCAGCGGGAACCCGATGGCCAGGCTCGCGGAGATGCTGCCGTTCGCACGTGACGTCGGCGTCCGGTTCATCATCGCCCGCAGCACGGCGGGGGCCGGACGTGCCCTGTACGAGCCGTTCATGCAGCGCATCATAGAGCTGGGCGCGCAGGGCCTGATGCTCTCGGGCGACCCCATCGAGGGGGATGTTCTCGGCAACGTACGGCCTCGCCCGATGCCTCCGGGGCGCGGGGTCTTCGTCACGCGGCGGCGGGGGAATCCGCTGGTGCAGTCGGGGCTCATGGACGGGGAGCGGTAGGAGTGGGTGCGGAGGCGGGGCGACGCGGGTGACCGGTGGCGGTCGCAATGCGTGGTGTCCCGCTCCCCCCTCGCCCCGCACCTCGCGGGCAGCGGCTGCGGCTGCCCGTCTCAGCAGAGATTCCGAAAGTCCGGCGTTCCCGGCACACACTGGAGGGTTCCGCGCATGGCATGGGCCGAGTGGGAGCAACTGAAGGCCGATGCGGCCAACAAGAGCGGCGCACAGATGCAGCTCAATAAAGCCGCACCTACAGGCGGCGGCGGGCAGGGCGACCTGAAGGTCGATCAGACCGACCTCTCGGCCGTCCGTGACGAGGCCTCCAAGTTGCACGGGCGCTTGTGGAAAGAGGGCCGTGTCGCAGTGCCCACCAGCGAGACAGCAGCAAGCGACCTCACCACCCAAGGACTGGAGCTAGGCGGCGCCCTCCAGCACGTGGCGGATCGGTGGGACAGACAGCTCAAGTCCCTTAGTGACGCCTGCGGGCACATAGCGAACCACGTGGACTTCACCAAATATGTGCACAACAGCGACGATCAGTACGTGAGGAGCAACATCAGCAGTATCGCCTCGCTCGACCAGGGATTCGACGACGACTACGCACCCAAGGGCAAGACGAACAAGGCGGACAACTGATGGATTTCGAAACGCTGCGCTTCGCCAAGTTCGGACTGCTGGACGAGGCCATCACCGACTGGTCGACCATGGTGACCAACCTTGCCGATCTGGAAAAGGACGCCCGGGAAGGCCTCAAGGCGAAAGCCGACAAAGCCAACTGGGCGGGCGACAACGCCAACGTCACCAGAGAGTTCGTCGGCAAGACGGTGCACGAGTTCGATGACGCCCACAAGCAGGCCAAGTCCTTGTGGAGCATCCTCAAGGACGTGCGTGACGAACTGAAGGGCTACCACAGCCAACTCAACGCGGCCCTGGAACGCGCACGTGGAAAGAACCTGACGGTCACCACCACCGGCGGTGGTGGCTTTACGGTCACGATGAACATCCACCCGGACCACGCTGCCAAGGGGGCAACCGTCCCCGACCACAGCCAGAGCGATGTCACCGCCCTACGGGACGAGATCCAGAAGATTCTCAACGAAGCGACCGAGAGCGATCACACGGCCGCCGTCGCCCTCAAGGCACTCTCGGACCAGGCCGACATAGGATTCACGGGGGCCGAGTACAAGGACCGGGACTCTGCGGCCGACGCGATCAAGAAGGCCGACCAGCTGTCCGCGATCGCGAAGAAGGATCCGGAAGATCTCACCGCCAAGGAATTCGACCAGCTGAATGCCGGACTCAAGAAGATGGCGGGCGACGAGCTCTTCGCCGCACGCTTCACGGAGAAGCTGAAAGCCAAGGGGACGTTGGATTTCTGGGCGGGGTTGAACGATCCCCGTCTGACCTATGAGATAGGTCGAGAAAGGGTCGACCAGTACGACGAGCTGCAGAAGAACCTGAGTCTCACACTGGCTACCGCCACCCAGAGCGACAGCCGAGGAATGATGGACTGGAAACGCGAGATGGTGGATCTCGGCAGCCAGCCTGTCTCAAAGCACTCGGGCACCCTGGGTTTCCAGGTGATGAGCAACCTCATGCGGTGGGGGAACTATGACGACCAGTTCCTCAAGAGCTACGGAAGCGAGCTGATCAAGACCGAGAAGAAACTCACCGACAATGGGAGCCACGGGGCCTGGCTACATACGGGAATCGATCCCCTTCTCAATCGAACCGGCACGGATTCCGGAACTGACCCGATGACCGGCTTCATGAAGGCTCTTTCGAACAGCCCCGACGCCGCGACGGACTTCTTCAGCGACACGTTCGTGACCAAGGACGAGGATCACGACTTCGAGGAAGACGCCGACAAGAACGGAAAGAACGAGAAGAGGGAGCTCAGCAACTTCGACTACCTCTTCGAGGAGCGGGACTGGCCCAAGGACCAGAACGACAAGGGCAAGGACAGCGTCACTGGTCGGAACGCCATGGCCTTGGCTCTGGAAGCGGCGACGACCGGCCATCCGGCAGGTGAAATTCCTACAGCTGACACTCCGGCACATAACCCGCAGCAGGCAAAGCTGATGGAAAGTCTTGTTGCCTCGATCTCCGAGGACAGCAAGCGTTTGACCGATCACAGCTACATGGGTGACAGTATCGGCCAGATCTCGTCCGAATATCTGCCCGATATAAACCGGGCAATGGCAGACGACCCAGAGATCCTAAAGGAGGGAGATAACGGAGACGTCAGCAAACTCTTCCCGATCTCGGGAAATCCGGCGGAGATGAACCACAGAGACACCACTCGTTTCCTGCTGGCAGTCGGTCAGACGCCTGAGGGTTACGCCCAGGTCGAACTCGGACAAAAGCAATACATGGCGAACCTCATGGACTATCATTTGAACCCCGATTTGCCTGCAGACCAGCGATTCTCTTCGGACAAGAACCTGACCGTGTCACAGATCGCCTATGGCTCGGGAGAAATTGCAGGAACGCTGGCCATCGGGCGGCAAGAGGAAGTTGCGGGCGCCGCCGAGGAAAAAGACAAAGCCTACGCTCACGCAATGACTCAAACAAAGGGCGCCATCTCGGGAGGTATCGGGATCGGTATCGGCGTGGGCACATCGTTCATTGCCACCCCTGCCGTTGGCGCCGCGGTAGGAGGCGCAGCGGGCACCGTGAGCGGAATGCTCCTTGAGCGAATCTTCAAGGATTACGAGGGGGAAGCAAAGAGCGAGGCAGGAGCGGTCATGGCCGAGCATTGGGAAAATGGACGCGACAATAACTTGAAACACAGTCAAGAAGCGGTGATTCTGGCGGCAAAGGCTCATGGAATACCGTTGGAGGACCTTGCCACATACGCCCGCACCGGCGCACGCGACGGATTCACGGATGCAGGCCCCAATACCACGGCGATGGGGCCCGACCTGAAGACAGACATTTAGATCAACACTCTCTTCTTTCAGGTGATAACCAATCCGTCCACCATCAGCCCAGGGATGAGAGAATTGACAGGCCATAGCGCACGCCTCATTTCCCGCAGAGGGGTGCAAAGAACTGCAGTGTTTACAGCTTTTGCGAGCCTCGCGCTCGTGAGCTGCTCAGACGAGGCAGAGCGCGAGTACAGAGTACCGAACGCCCTGTGTGGCACATCAGTATCGACCGAATTGTTGTCTCCCTTTCTCCCTCCAGGGAAGAAGGTATCGGAGAAATCCTTGACACCCGCGGACGGGATCGCGCGCTGCCAGGTTCTGGTGGACGGCGAGATCGCGCTGGTGGTCAGCCGGGAATGGTGGAGCGACAAGCCCAACCTGACAGAAATCGCACAGGGGCAGGCCTACGTAGAGCTCGAGAATTTCTCGGACGACGGAAGGTACATCCATTCCGAGCGAGGCGCGGTAGGGAAGGCGGATTGCGCAAGACCAGTCAAACCCGGCAACGAGCTGTTCACCGTGGTGCAGGTACCCGAGCCTGGTAGAGCAAATGCTGACGCGGTGAAGGCCCTCATCACGGGGTACACGGAGAGTATGAGCTCCTCGGATCAGTGCACGCGCAATGAGTGACATGATTCAACGAGGCTATCCCCTCTGCTGCGATCGACTTCCAAGAGAGGAACGGCAGTAATCAGCCGTAAAGTCGGACGATCCGCCGCAGCCTGGGCTGCCGGGGCGGCCTTGCTTCTACAGACGGGGTGGGGCAGCGATGACAGCAAATCCACTGCGCTGAGCGCGCAGCAGATAGAGGCTGCGCTGCCGGGTGGTGCGGCCATGCCGGTCTGGACGGTTTCCGAGGAGCCCGAGGCAATTCTCATCAATAGCACGCACAAGCAGCGTGTGCCCCAATGAGGGCAACAAGGGCTGCGAGGACGCTCGTTTCTATGGCCTCTCGACCTTCCAGCGCGACGACAAGAACGACAATGCCTACTTCTAAATCGCAGCCTACAAGGACGAGCAGACAGCCGAGACGGCATACGACGCTCTCTGGAAGAGCAACAGCCGGGGCCCAGGGCCGAAAGCTAAGAACCTGGATCTCGGCGGGCTCGGAGAAGAGAGCAACGCTTGTGTCGGCACTGTGGATTTTAGGGGCGAGCCGGGTGCGGTGGCACAGGTGCGGGTCGGCAGCGCTGTCTGCATAGGTACCGCCCCGATGGTCGGCCCGGGTGGAGTCATCGCGGGGGGGGCGTGGCCGGTACTGCCGCGAATGAAATTATCGGAGCTTCCACGGAAGGCCTGATGAAGGACAGTTCGGGGGAGGTCATCTACAGCAACGGCCAGGAGATGGACGCGACGAAGGAATCGACCTACAAGCTTGTCGAAAAGGCTGCGCAGTTGGCCGGCGAGCGGTCAGGAAACTCCTCTCCGAACATCGTCGCTTCCGTGGCGCCCGCAGCAGAAGAGGGGTTCAACAACGCAAGCACCAACATCCGCTCCTCTCTCGACGGCGAAGGCATGCCGAGGAAGCTCGAGGAGAAGAAGTAGTTCATGACCAAGAGCAAAGATTCAGTGATTGCAGCAAGCCTGGCGGCCGCCGTGGCTCTGGCAGCCGGAGGTGCCTACCTGCTTGAGTTCCCACCGTTCGAAGGCACAAGGACCATCGAAGCAGGCGAGATATGCAAGAACCTCGGCTCTTCGGAAAAAGCCGTCCCAGCCCTCAGAGGAATAGCTCCCCCGAGATCTAAATACTCGTTCGTCGAACAGGAGAACCAAGGGAAGATCACCTACTTCTCCGGCTGTCATGGTGTGGCAGAAGACGCGGAGTTCCTCGTCACCAGAACCGAGTACACCACGCTGAGCGGGACCTTCGAGACGTGGGTCGAGGGCCCGGCAAGCCACATGGTCGACACGGAAAACCCCAAGAACTTCACCAGGTTCGGCACGGGCAGCACGGACACGTGGGGAGTCGTGTCGAAGGACAAGGCGGCTGTGTCCACCCCCTGCTTCGCCGATAAGAAGCAGAGTCTCACCACCATTGTCCTGCTGAGGGATGCGGCAGAACAGGATGGGACGAGGGACTCGCACCGCGAAGAATTGGTCGACCTGGTCAACAGCGCAGCGGAATTCGCCCACCAGGACGCAGGCTGTACTCTGCCTCTCGAACTCGATCAGGGATAGCCGCGAAGAAGAGCGACGAGAGCTCCCCGGGCGTGTCGAACAGACGCAGCATGGCGACACCCCGTCCGCGACGCTCAGCCGCTGAACGTGGGCCGCGGAGGAACCAAGCAACGTAGAGCCAGGGTCGGCGTTCGGCTGACGGCTGGTGAGCCTCGCGTGCCGCGTTCGAGTCGTTGGATGTGTCCGCCAGCGCATCATTTCGGGGCGTCTCGCACAACGATGACAGTGAGGGCCTGACACCCCTGCCCATAGCCGTCTCTCCAAGCAGACAGCTATCGACTTCGATGACCTCAAGTCGGATGGAACATGCAGTCCGAGTGGGGAGAATTCCTCCAGCTTCTGGGGGACAGCAGAGTGTCCCGGAGGCATAGCGATCGCCCAATATACCGCGAGCCCGGAACAGGGAGGCGCGAGGCCTGAATTTACTGTCGCGCCACCTACGGCACGAGAGTACGCAGATCTGCGCACCTTCGCTGAGCAGTCAGCAAAATGTCACGGCTGCACAGGTCTCAAATTCCCCTCCGCGCCCACCAGATAATACTCGTCCCGCACTCCGAGAGGGAATTCAGTGATCACCTCTGATATAATAATTCGCCCATTGTTGATCGATGAGTACTTTTAGGAGCTCCGGCATGACGGCTGTGGGGGCACGAGACGCAGGGCCCGGGCGTGTAGGAACAGGGGGTCGTTGACGGCGATGGTTGTGTTCATTTTTCTCCTGGCTGCGACACTCGTTGCGATGGGTTGCCTCAAGGCGGACCGTGTCCGTGCCTGGCGCCGGTCCTTCAACCCTTCGGCACCCGAACTTCCAGATTCTGCCTTCGTTGTCGGTCGCATCTTCCTCTTCGGGATGGCGGGCATCGGCGCCTATACGGCCTTTCATTTCATGGCTGTCTCCGCCAACTCGGAGTGGAGCGATGACGAATTGGCCAGTGCGGTCAGCCAGGCCACGACCGCGTTGGACGGTGCGTCCCGCTTCGGCGACATCTTCGGTGACGACAGCGGCTTCAATGACGAGTACGCGAAGATGATCGAGGACGAAGTCATTGAACACGGCGGCGGTGGTGCTCCGCAGACTGGCGTGGACGCCGCCCCCGCAGACACGAACAAGGCCTCCGACGCCCGCTACACAGTCAGTGCGTCCGGCGCGGCCGCAGCCTTCTGTCTGCACGTCGAACGCGTGAGGTCGAAGGATGGCGACTGGGAGCCCCCTGGCGTGGCAGGCGGCGCCGGGACGGTGACCGTTCCGAGTTACGACTTCACGGTGACAAGCCGCGAGGGTGAGTGCTGAGTTGAAGTTGCCCCGGTTTGATGGACAACCTTTCACTTTGGGACACTGGGTCCCGCAAGGAAGAGTTCATCGTGCCAAGGGCGCGTCCGGCCTACCAACCGGAGTTCCGTCGCCAGATAGTCGAGCTGGTTCGGACTGGCCGGTCGCCGGAGGAGCCGGCGAAGGAGTTCGAGCCGTCCGCCCAGACCATCCGCACCTGGGCCAACCAGGACTGGGTGGATACAGGGGAGCGCCCCGGTCTGACCAGCGACGAGAGGGAGGAACTCGCCCAGCTGCACCGCGAGGTCAAGCATCTGCGTGAGGAGAAGGAGATCCTCCGCAAGGCCACGGTTTCCTTCGCCCGGGAGACCAGCCGGTGATCTGCAACCGGCTGATCGACGAGCACGCGGCACACCACCACGACGTCTCCCTCATGGCCCGGCTGCTGGGGCAGGGCTACCACGCCTGGAAGGACCGCGCCCCCTCTCGCCGGCAGCGGGAGGACGCCGAGCTCACGGAGAAGATCCGCGGGCACCACGAGCGGTCCCACGGGACCTACGGAGCCCAGCGCGTCCACGCGGACCTGCGCGAGATCGACGGCCTGTTGGTCGGGCGCAAGCGCGTCGCCCGCCTGATGCGCAAGGCCGGGCTGACAGGCGTGCACCGCCGCACCGGCCGGGCCTCGCTCACCCGCCAGGACCGGCAGGCCACGGCCACCCCCGACCTGATCGGCCGCGAATTCACCGCGAGCGCGCCGAACCTGCGACCCGACGCCACGCCGAGCAGGCCCTCTTCGCCTACATCGAAGGCTTCTATAGCCCCTAGCGCCGCCATTCAACGAACGGCCAGCTCACCCCAGCCGAGTACGAACGTCGTCACGCCGCGAAGACACCACACAGAGTGCACTGCGCACCCGCATAGCTCGCAAGCCCATCAGTGTCTGCCAGACCGGGGCAACTTCACTCGGGACATAGGTCAGGGTGGGCACCTCCCGTGCGTGCTCGCCCTGCCCCGTGTTCTCCTCACGGAGCCAGGGGCAAACCCGCGCCCGCCTGAACTATCAAGATCGGACTCTAGGAAACTCGGGGCAGCTCGCCTGTCAGCTTCGCTCCGAGCCGGCCTGGCCGAAAACGGTCCGGGCTCACAAGCCAACTGTCCGCTTCGCACTGCTTCGGCCTGCGCAGACATCGCCGTGCCCACCGACCGCACCGCGTCCACCGCTTCTGGGCTTCATCCACGACTTGTCCGCCAGGGTCCGCGCTCGTCGGTGCGGGACTCACATGCTGGGCCTACGAGGCGAACCAGACCGTCGGCTGCCCGGTTCGAGTCGTGCTCGTCGGCACGGTACGAGGATCGGCCGACCACCGAGTGGACACTAAACTTGCGTCAAGTTCGGTAGTACGGACAGTGTTTCGAGCGGCAGATCGAAACTTCTCAACCAGCTCAGCGGTACAGGTTGCACGGGGAAAGGGGTCTGATGACCTGGGACGAGTGGGAGCAGCTCAAGACGACGGCTGTCGAGAAGCGCTCAGCGGCGATGCAGCTGAACCGTGTACCGGAAGACCCAAGCATGACCGCGCCCGGACATGACCTGAGGGTCAGTCAACAGGATCTCGCGGCCGTCGGTGACGCCGCGTTCCGGCTCTTCGACAATCTGGGCAAGTGCGGCCGTGACGCCTGGTCCATCAGCCAAACAGCCGCGAAGGATCTGAGCACCCAGGGTTTCGCGCTGGGCGACGCGCTCAACCATGTGCAGGAGCTCTGGGAGAAGCAGCTCAAGACCCTGCTTGACGCCTGCGCGCACATTTCCAATCACATGGACTTCACCCAGGGTGCACACGCCGGTGACGAGTACTACATCCACGACATCGTGAGCAGCATCTCGACGTTGGACGACGGATTCACTGAGAGGACGCAGCGCTGATGGACTTCGAAACGCTGCGCCAGGGCGACTTCGGCCAGCTCGGCCAGGCCATCACTGCCTGGAACGGAATGGTGGGCAAACTCGAAACGCTGGAATCGGACGCACGGGACGATCTGAAGGCAAAGGCGGACAAGGCCAACTGGGCCGGTCTGAATGCCTCGATCTCGCGTGAGTTCATCACCAAGACGGCGGGGGAATTCTCCGATGCCCGTACACAGGCGAAGACCATCCACGACATCCTCAAGGACACCCGCGACGAGCTGGTGAGCTACAAGGAGCAGTTGGATCAGGCCTTGGAACGGGGCCGCAAGAAGAACCTCACGGTGACCCAGACCCTCGGTGGCGGCTTCGCCGTGACGATGCTCATCCATCCGGACGGCGCTGCCGAGGGCCACGAGGTTCCGGCCCACTCCCCGCAGGACATGGAGCACCTGCGGGACGATGTGCAGCGCATCTTGAACCGGGCGACCGAGAGCGACACGACGGCGGCAACCGTTCTTCGCGCCATCGTCGACCAGGCCGAGGTCGGCTTCTCGGGTGCCTCGTACGGCGACCGTGACACTGCGATCGACGCCCTGCGCAAGGCGGAGGAAGCGGCCAAGCTCCTCAAGGAGAAGGGCGACGAGATGTCGCCCGCGGAGTTCCAGAAGCTGAACCGTTTGCTCGGCTCGTACAAGAACGACCCGTTGTTCCAGGAGAAGTTCGCCACGCAGCTGGGTCCGAAGGCGACGCTGGAGTTCTGGGCGGATCTGTCGAGCTTGGACAGTCCGAATGACCTGACCCGCACGCAGCTCAACCAGCTCGGCGAGTTCCAGAAGAACCTGGGTCACGTCCTCGGCGGCGCCACTCAGTCGGACAGCCCTGCCATGCGGCAGTGGGAGAACAACATGCTGAAGTTCGCGGGCGAGCGGTACAACACCCGCGCAGGCGATGTCTGGGGCTTCCAGATCATGAGCAACCTCATGCGCACGGGCGACTACGACGACCAGTTCCTCAACAAGTACGGCAACAACCTGGTTGCCAAGGAGAAGGAGATGAGGCTGCCGGGCAATTACTGGAACCAGCAGCCGAAGCCGAAGCTGAACTTCATCGGCGACGAGGAGTTCGGCCGCGACCCGATGACGGGCTTCCTCACGGCACTTGCCAACAGCCCGGATGCCTCTACTGACTTCTTCAACGCCAAGGAGCCGCAGGACAACGCGCAGTGGGTGCTGAAAACCCGCCCGTATCCCGACGACTCGCCGCTGAAAGATGGCCCGAACGAGGCCAAGGACGCGCTCGGCAAGGCCATGTTCGCGGCCGTCTCGGGCGTGTCCGACCCGAAGGATTCCGACGCGAAGTTCCTGCCGCACTCACCGGAGCAGCGGGAGGCCATGAAGCGCTCCCTCGGATTCCTCTCCAGCATGGGCAACGACTTCCCGCCCGAACTGCGCGACGACATGGCACTGGCCATGGGCAACCACGGCGACTGGGTGCACAAGGCGATGAGCGATCCGGTGTCACGCCACGAGCTCGACTCGGGGCAGCTGATGGAGGTCAGCAAGCAGATCTCGCGGAACAGGGACGCTTACGGCGAGCTCGTCAGGCAGATGCACGGAGCGGTCGTGGCCGACATCTACACGGAGAAGGCGCACCCGGAAGACAGCCTGGACCGCGCCGGCCGCACCATCGGCTTCCTGGAGGAGGCCCGCTACCAGGCCACCAACGACGAGAAGGGCCAGAAGCTCGCCGACGCCTCGTGGGAGAAGGCCGGGAGGTACCACGTCATCGGCGGCCTCGTCACACCGTTGCCACTGGCCGGCGACGCTGTCCAGCGCCTCGTGGACGTGGTCACGTCGAAGATGCTGGAGGACGAGCAGAACAAGATCAACGGCCAGGCGAGCGCGGACCACCAGGAGACGTACAGTCGGCGTACCCGGGAGCTCCAGCAGATCGCGGACATCTGGTACCAGGAGAACACAAAGTGGGCCGAGGATCCGACCCACGAGGGCTACTCACAGGACCACGGCGTCTACAAGCAGATCGGGGAAGCCGCCAACGACGGCAACAAGAAGGCCGAAGGAGTGGCGGGCGTCCAATGACCGGGAAGACATCACGGCGCCTCACCGCCTCGGCCCTTGTCTGCTGCCTCGCGCTGTCCCTCACCGCGTGTGGCGGGGGACGCGAGTACACCGTTCCGCAGGAGGCGTGCGGCCTCCCGATCAGCGAAAAGGCGCTCGACCCGTTCCTGGTGGATGGGAAGAAGTTCCAGATCCTGGGCGAGCCGCTGGCCACGGGTGTGGGCAACTGCGCCATTTGGGTGGACAATTGGCTCGTGGTCAACCTCGCACTCGAAAAGGTCGATAAGCTCTACGACCCGATGGACGAGTCGGAGGAGTTTCGCTTCAAGAACCGGGCAAAGGTGGCGGACCTGCCGTTCGACGGACTGGGCGCGGTGGGTGACTTCAACGCCATGGTCAGCACGCAGTGCGAGGCGCCCGATGCCAAGTACGTCATCGTGTACGTCGAGGTCAGTCTCAAGTCCACCGGCGATGTCTCGCGGCGGCGCGAGAACATCGAGTCCTACGCCGTCGACGTCGTACCGAAGGTGAAGAAGGCTCTCGGTTGCACGGTCTGACACCACGCCCCGTAGCCGGATCTCGTGGAATACGGCTACGGGGCGTGAGTCATCGGGGGGATTGTTCCAGCCGACCTGCGGACTGAAGCTCCCCTCTGAACCTGGACAGCAGGCAGAGAGGCTGCGGGGGCTGGTTGCAACAAGGTCCGCGCCTCGAGTGAGCTGGCGTGCCCGTACTCGGGGTGCTTACGGAGCCTGGTGCAATTGCATGCGATCTCGACGATGCGGAAGACGTCAGCTCGGGCGTGAGCCTGCGAGTTGATGCTGCTCCGGGCGCTGCACTGTGCTCGGCTTGGTGTTCGGGACACAGGTCAGGGTGGGCACCTCCCGTGCGTGCCCACCCTGACTGTGTTCTGGCGAGACTTACTCGAAGTTGGCCCTCGCCCGCTTGTCGCCGGCGTGGTAGGCAGCTCCGGCCTCGCGCACCTTGCGGGAGATCTCGCTCAGGGCGTCGCGAATCGCAATGGCGTCGTTGTCCCAGCCCTGCTGAGCGGTGTCATAGGCACTCTTGGCTTCGCCCACCCAGAGCTCGGACACATTGGCGATCATTCGCTTGATGGACGCAAGGTCCTCTTGGAGCTGCTTACTCTGCCGGTCGATGGCGCCGGCTGCGAGATCCAGGCTCGAGTAAGTGACAACCATCGTGCCGTCGTTGTTCGGCATGCGGTCCTCCCGTGGTATCCAGGTTCGGTTTGAAGACTTCGTACGTGGTAAAGGCGCGGCAAGATCAGAGGTTGTTGATGCTCGAGGCCCTGGCCTCCGCGGTCGCGTCACCCGAGTAGCCGCTGACGACGTCGACGCCCTGGAGGGCCTGCCTGACCTCGTCTTCGGTGTTACCCGAAATAGTCCGGGCCGCCTTGATAGCCTCCTGGAAGTTGAGGAGCCGATTGGCGATGCTGACCATCTTCCGGTTTACCTCCTCCTGCTTCGTGTTGAAGGCGCTGGCGCCGATGCCCTTCCAATGGCCTTCGAGGCTGTCGATCGTCGCCTGCAACGTCTTCAGCTGGCCCTTCACGGAGTCGAACCGCGTGGACAGCTCACCCTCCAGCTTGAGGAGAGCGGCATCTGAGAGCTTCTGATCAGCCATGTTTTCGGCTTCCTTTCTGGTGCTCTTGTTCGTCCGGCTTCACTTGCCGGTGGGTACGGGCGAAGAACATGGGTCGGTCAGGCGGTACGGCGCTTACGGACGAGCGCGAAGGCTCCCCCGCCGAGCACGATTACCGCTGCCACTCCGCCGAGGACCAGACCCAGTTGGCTGTTGTCGTCCTTCTCAGCGCTGGAGCTTGCCATGGCAGCGTCATCAGCCTTCTCGTTCTTGCCGGGCTGTGACGAAGCTGATGCAGACGGGGCAGGGGAGGCTGAGGAGCCGGACGTCTGCTCCTTGGTGAGAGGGCTGATGTCCGGGTCGCCAGGGTCTCCCTTGCCCTTCAGGATGTTCATGGAGGGGCGGATCAGGCCGTGGCCGAGGTACTTGCTGAGCGTGCCCTTCTCCCAGTCACGGCTGGCGGTATCGAAGAGAACGTTGAGGACTTGGTTCGCAGTCCAGTCCGGGTGGGCGGACCACACCAGGGCCGCGGAGGCTGATGCGATGGCGGTGGCCGCACTCGTTCCGCCATCGCCGTCGCAATAGCTTTGAAATGTGGTGTCGCACCAACGTGGGATGTCATTGCCAGGAGCAGCGATATCTACGATGTTCCCGTTTTGGGAGTACTCGGCCACCTTGCCCTTACGGTCAGCCGAGGAGACACCAACGACCTGCGGGTACGCGGCAGGATATTGCTCCCTATTGCTTCCCTCCGCATTGTTCCCTACACCCGCAAAGAACAGTTTTCCCTTGCTCTGGGCGTACTTGACAGCTTCTCTTTCTTCCCTGCCTGGAAAATCGCTGGCGAACGACATGTTGATGATCTGCGCGTCGCTGTCCGCCGCGGCTCGGATAGCATCCTCGGTATCATGCGCATTCACCGAATGCTCGTTCTGGAACTCCGTATCGGTGATCCGCATTGGGATGATCTTCGCACCTGGGGCGAGGCCTTGCAGGCCCCCGCCCTTACCTGTTCCAGCAATCAGCTCAGCCATGGTGGTGCCGTGGCCTTCGTAATCGTCCGTCTCGTCGCCCTCGGCACCTGTGGCATCAAGCCCTTTCAGGACCTGTCCCTTAAGAGACGGCGTCGATGAGTTGACACCCGTGTCGATGACAGCAACCTTAATGCCCTCACCCGTGGTGACCTTCCACATCTCCTCGGCCTGCATCGCGCTGAGGTACCACTGCTTCGATTGCACGTCTGCGGCCACCGCGGAGGGAACAGCTCCTGCAAATCCCACGCTCCAGGCAGCGGCCACAGCCACCGTGCCGAGCAGGCGTCCTCGCGATCCGAGAGGCATGCGGCGTTTCCGGGTCTGACTCATTCCTGCTGTCATCCTGACTTCCGAACTTCCCTGCACCTACTCGACCACCGGTGGTGCGACTCCACGCCGTCCGACCTCCCACGTCTCTCTGTCTTCCGTCAGGTAGTCCGGACGCGGCGTTCCCCCGTCCTGGTCCTCGTTGTTAGAGCCCTTTCGGCCTGCAGGTCCACGCACGAGGCCTGCACCTCCAGCGGTGAAGCCCTTTACGCCGCCGGATCCGGCAGCACCACCACGAGGCGTACCCACGACTCCGTTCGTGCTGGGAGTGCCTCGTCCACCAGGCCGAGGCGCGCTGTTCGCTCCCCCGGTTCCGATCACTCCCCGCGGGTTGGCAGCACCGGAAGAGCCGCGCGTTTGTGCTGCACCTCCTGCCCCGATGACCGTGCCACGCGAAACACCACGGGCTCCCCCAGGCATACCCGTGCCTGGGGCGGCACGTTGCGGAGTTCCGCCTACGATGCCGCTTGCCCGCCCAGCACGCGGACCGGAGGTTCCGGATGTACCTCCATGGCCTCCTGCCACGGGTCTTCCACCAGTCACACCGGACCGGCCAACAGGGGACTGCACCCCGCTGCCGCGTCCGGATGTGCCTGAGGCAGTGCCTCCGCCCATCGGAGACGGACGCCCCACCGGGGCTCCGGCGCGACCATTCGCTGCCGGCCCGCTGCCAGTGGAACCCGCGGCTCTGGATGCGCCGCCCCCGGGCTGCCCGACTGCCCTGGGCACGCCTGCTGATCCCTGGGACCACCGCGAGCTACCTGCCACAGGGTTCACAAAGCCATTCGCCATGGGCGGAGTCGAGCCTCCGCCGGGGCCCGTAGGACCTGTGGCTGGGGAAGCTGGAGATGTATTGGGAGCGGTCGCTGGAGCCGGTGGAGTGGCCACACTGTTGATCTCTGTCGAGGTGCTCGTGTCCAGCACGGGTGCAGTTCCGAGCGCCTCAATTGCAGCTTGGCTGCCAGTGCCTGTGGCGCGCAAGGTGGTTGCACTGCCAGTTGTGGCCTGCTCTGAGCTCTCTCGTGGCGTGCCGCTCCCTATCGCCTCAGAGCCTGCTGATGAGTTGCCGGAGTCAATAGGCGTTTCAATGCGCCCCTGCGGCCGCGGCATCGCAACATCAAGCCGCTTATCAAACCGCGGCGGCTCCTGCGCCGCCAGCGTCTGCTCCGAGACCGCGTAGTACGACGCGAGTCGGTTCGCCTGGTTGATCGCCTCCTGGCGGTGCTTCTCGGCCTGCACCGCCGCGGCGTACTCCGGGTTGCCCTCGATCCGTTTCGGGGCCTCGATGTCCTCGGGGGACTTGCGGCTGACACGGTTGTCGCGGGGCGGCAGTGAGTTGCGTACCGAGGCGAGGCCCGTGCCCGCGACCGTGATCTGAGTGCCGGCCGTCTGCGCGAACTCGCCGAGCTTCCTAGCGTGGGCGACCAAGCCGTTGCCCCAGTCCCGGAAGGCGATGCCCGATTCGCCCTCCCAGTGGACAGCCTTGATGAAGTCGCCCAACTCCTGTGCGGCCTCGTTGATCGCGGTCCTGGCCTTCAGTAGCGCCTCACCTGCGTTTTCGAGGTGCTCCGGGTTGGAGTTCTCGATCAGGTCGATCATCGCGTTGAGCTCATGGCCCTCAAAAGATGTCCGCCCCGAGGAGCCGGGCCCCCGGAAGCCGAACACCTTCAGGGTGCCCTCGAGCTGCCGGTTGACGTCGGTGATGAGCAACTGGCCCTGGACGCGTACCTGATCCTGCTGCTGCTGTTCCTGCGGAGTCAGTTCCGGCTGAGACTCGGAACCCGGTTCCGGCTTCTTCGGTTCGCTCATTCGGCTGCCCACCCCGAGTCGCTCTGCTTGTCAGCGTTCCGCTCAGGCGTGTCCGTCTTCTCGGCCTGCGCCTTCTCGCGCTCAGCGTCCAAACGCACCTGGATCTCGTAGAACCGCCGCCGCACGTCGTCCTCCACGTTGTCGAAACCCACAGCCGCCGCGTGCACGCCGAGGCTCAGGTACTCGATCTGGTCGCCCAGGGACTTCGAGAGCGTGACGAGCGACTCGTGGACGCGGTTGTACTGCGTGTAGAGCCCGTCCGCTTCCGCGAAGCACGTGTTCTGACCGCTCAAGGAGGCGCGCGACACCGTCTGTGCCGCGATGTTCGACTTGCCGGCTGCCGAACCCTCGAATTCCGCCAGCAACGCGTTCACGCGCTTCTGGAACTGCTCGAGGGCGCCTACGCCGCGCTGGAGATCCCCGCTCGTACCGTCGGTCACGATACTGCCCTTCCCCGATTCCCCGTTTACTCAGGCCGTCTCGCGTTGCTATCGCACCCGTGTGAACAGGCCTGGCCCCATAACGTCAACTTTAGCCACTGGCACTGACATGACCAACTCACTTGCCCATCGGGTGACTTCTCGGACTGACGTGATCGACATGTTCGAGCCCCAATCGTCGCCGCAATGTCAGGTACCGCTCATTCGCCCCGCGTGCCCGGACCGCCGTCGCATGTCGCGCAAGGCCACAGCCGCACCCGCTATGGCGGCGACCAGTACGCCCCCGCCCACCACCACGTAGGTCGCCAGGCGGGCGTTGCGTTCGTCCGCTGTCTCGCCCAGCTGGAGGGCGGCCGGAACCGGTGCTTCCCCCTTGCTCACGCCCTCGTGCGCCACCGGGCGTTCGATGGGTTTGTCGTCCTCGGTCAGGGCGCGCACCGGGTCGACGACGCCCCAGCCGACCCGGCTGTCGTGGCCCGCGATCGAGCGTTCCGCCGTCTGCTGGATCTGGGCGACGATCTGATCCTGCGTCCAGTCCTTGTGCTTGGCCTTGATGAGGGCGGCGACTCCCGCGACGTACGGGGCCGAGAAACTGGTGCCGTTGTCGGCGCAGTGTCCGCCGCCGGGGACCGTCGAGACCATGTCCACACCGGGGGCGGCCACGCCCACGAAATCGCCGGACTGGGAGAAGGCGGCCCGTTCGTTGTTGCGGTCCGACGAGGCCACTGCCAGGACACCCTCGTACGAGGCCGGGTAGGTCTCCTTGACGTTTCCGCCCAACCCGTCGTTGCCGGCCGAGGCGACGATCACGATCTCCTTGGCCAGAGCAGCGTCAACCGCTTGCTCGAGGACGGGATCGGGCTTCACCGCGTTGGCCGTGTCCTGGGAGATGTTGATGATGTCGGCGTCCGCCTCGTTGGCGGCGTAGCGGATGGAACGGGCCAGTGACTCCGCCGTTCCGTGGCCCTCGGCGTCGTTCTGCTGGATCGGGATGATCACCGCGTCCGGAGCGAGGCCGGTGAAGCCGGTGCCCTTCATCTCTCGCGCGGCGATGATTCCGGCGACCTTGGTGCCGTGGCCGACCACGTCGGTGGTGCCATTCTCCTTGCCGCGCTCGATCTTGCTGCCGTTGTCGTCCTTGAGGTCCTTCGGCAGGAAGTTGCGGCCGCTCCCGGTATCCACGGCCTTGGTCAGCTGAGGATTCTTGACGTCGACGCCGGTATCGATGACCGCGACCCGTACACCCTTGCCGGTGGACTGCTTCCACAGCTCGTCCAGCAGAACGCGCTGCAATGCCCAGGGCCGGCCCGGGTAGTTCTTCGAAGGGAAGGTGCACTGGGAGGAATCGTCCGCGGCCGCGGGCGGTACCGGCAGCGTGACGAAGAGGACGGCGATGGCGGCTGCGGCTGTCAGCAAACGCCGGGGGCGAGGAGAGGGATGCGTCGTCACGTGGTCGCTCCTCACGAACCCTGCGGCTGGCGGGCGGCGCCGGTCGACAGGCGCGGTCCCGTCGGCAGGAACGTGGACCAGGCAGCCGGAATGGGTGCGGGATCGACGTCCTTGTATCCCAGCCGATTCTGCGCCTGCTGGGCCTCCTGCTGACGCTGCTGCCTCTCCTCCTTCGTGCCGGATTCACCGATGCCGGAATCGTCCTGGGCGCTGTCGGCGTTGGACTGCATGGCGTAGCGCAGACCGGTGTCGGTCACCAGGAAGAGAGGGCCGGAGTCCGCGTTGGAGCCCTTGAACTGGCGGAAGAGCTGGCCTGATCCAGGGGTGACGTAGGCGCTGCTGGATCCGGTGGGGAGCGTGGCGGGGAAGCTCGTGCCCGCCCAGGTGATCAGCGTGGTGGTGCCGTCCTTCTCGGCGACGTCGCGCAGGACGTTGCACACGGTGTTGCGGCTTCCCTTCGCCGTACTCGCGGAGTTGATGGGGGCCAACTCGCTCGTGGGCCAGTCCCTCTCCTGCCCGAACGCCTCACCGGGCTCGAACGCTCCGGCGCTGACGTGCTTCACCTTGCCGTCCTGGTCGAGGTTGACCAGGGCGCTGCTGCTGAGCAGGAGTTTGGCGACGAAGTCCGATACCGGGGCGACCCTGCCCGGCAGGACCACGTACTGCTGGGTGCTGGTACCGGAGGGCGCCGCGAGGACCATGCCCACCTTGTTCGCGTCGGGCTGCAGCTTTCCCGGAACACCCGCGTCGGCGCCGGGAGTCCCCTCTATGACCGGGAAGGTGATCTCGTCTCCGGGGTGCAGTGTGGCGAGCCAGGCGGCGGACACCCGCTGGGGGACACGGTTCTCACCGACGAGGGTACGCAGCAGCAACTCGTCCTTCTGCACCGGGTACGCCTTGCCCGTGGCGTCCACGATGTAGCGGGTCCTGTCCGGTCCGGGCCCCTCGACGTACATCATTTCGCCACCGCGCAGCCGGCCTGTGCCCTCGGTCTTCTTCTGCTCGCGCTCCGCGAAGACGAACGCGGCCTTCTGGATGGCCCTGCCGCCCTCGCCGGGCTGCTCACAGACCGCCCAGCGCTTGTTGGAGCCGGCTTCGGTCCTGTCGGGCAGCCGGTCGGGCGCGTACGGGATGCCAAGGGTGGCGCCGTGCGGGATCTTGCCGCTGTCGAGGACCGATTCGTCGACGTTGATGACCTTGCCCTTGTCCGGGGCGAGGAGGAGTTTGGCGCTGGACATGTTCAGCACCGGGTGGAGCTGCTTTTTGCCGTCAGTCTTCAACACCACATAGCGCGTGGTGGATTTGCTGGCGATGATGACGTTCTCGTAGGGGGTGTCCCACTTCTGGGGAGCCACGGGCTTGAACATCCCCCAGGCCCCGAAGACCGCCAGGACGACGGCACCGACGACCGCCCCGGGCATCACCGCACGCAGGGGGCGCGGCGCACCCTCCTCCGAGCCGGACGGGTTGGGCTGCAGGAACTGTGCGATCAACCTCCGCTTCGCGAAGGTGTAGGCATTGAGTTCATCCCGCCGTGATGCCATGTGCGCGCTGCCCCTTCTCCCCAGTGGGCGACCAGGTTCCCACACCCGCCGTGAGCCGCCGCCGTCGACTGGGGCCCTTACTATGCCTGTTGGCACTTGGCTCTCACTGCTCGGGTAGGGTGATCGCCCGATCAACACCCATGGAAAAAACGATAAATGGGGCACGAGGGGGCAACGCGGCGATGGGTCCAGCGACGCGCGAGCGTACGAGGCGGTCTAGTCACCGATCGTCCGAATCTTCCCGACGGCAACGCAGCAACGGGTCGGCCGACGCAGCTTCCCGTCCATCGGCGAACGCCCCTGCGGCGACCACTCTGCGCTCGATCTCCCGGACCGGTCGCGTCGGGCCCGTGCTGCGTCAGATGGTCCTCGTCGAGGCAGCCCTGGCGGTCGCCCTGGTGGGCGCCGCGCTCGGCGGTCTGTGGCTGGTGCCCGGCGTCGCGGTCGCCTGCCTGCTGATTCTTCTCGCGGTGGTGCGTCGCCGGGGCCGGGCCGTTCAGGACTGGCTGTCGACGCTGCTGTTCCTCCGCGATCGCAGGCGGACCGCTGCGGCGCCCTCCGCCGAGACGGAGCCGCAGCTGGCGCCGGTGGCGGAGAACGTGCCGGGATTCGCTCCGTACATCTATGTGGACCGGAACCGCCGCACGGTGGGCATGCTCGGGGACGGCACGTTTCTGACCGCTGTCGTACGGGTCGAGGCGAGCGGTGAATCGCTCCGTCAGGCGCTGGGGGCGCGGGCGCTTCCGCTGTCCCTCCTGGGCGATGCCCTCACGGTGGACGACATCGTGCTGGAGTCGGCACAGCTCGTGCAGCAGGTGCGCCCCGCTCCGGCGCCGCATCTGCCGGAACGCTCGGTGGCCCGGCTCTCGTACGCCCCTCTGCAGGACCGGACCGGGGCGCCCGCGCTGCGGATGACCTGGGTGGCGTTGAAACTGGATCCGGAGCTGTGCCGGGAAGCCGTGGAGGCACGCGGTGGCGGAATCGGAGGAGCTCAGCGCTGTCTGGTGCGGGTCGCGGACCACGTGGCGAGCCGGATCACCGGCGCCGGGTTCCGGGCCGCGGTGCTGGATCAGGAGGAGCTGAACTCCGCCGTGGCGACGTCCGCGTGTGCCAGCCCCATCCTGTCGGCGCGCGCCGGGCGCCCGGATGCCGCACCGCAGCGACGGACGATGGAAACATCACGGGTCTGGCGCTGCGACGACCGTTGGCACACCACCTACGCGGTGGATCACTGGCCCGAGCTGGGCCGGGGAGCCACTCCGCTCCCGCGGCTCGTCTCGCTGTTGACCTCGGTCCCCGCGTATGCGACAACGTTCAGCCTGACGGTGCGCCGCGGTGCGCACCAGGGCCACATGTCCGTCTGCGGCCATGTACGGATCACCGGTGGCTCCGACACCGAACTCGTCGGGGTGCGAAGGACATTGGAGCAAGCCGCCCGGCATGCGAAGGTCGGCCTTGTACGGCTGGACCGCGAACAGCTGCCGGGTGCCCTGGCGACGCTCCCGCTGGGAGGCGCACAGTGACGAAGCACATCGCTCCGAGGCGGGGGCTGCTCGGCCCGCGTCATGCCGGCCACACCCTGGCAGCGGACCATCTGGGCGCGCTGTCGTTGCCGGTGGGGGACGACGGCGTGATCATCGGCGACGACGCCGAGGGACGCCCGCAGATGATTGGGTTCCACCGACCGGCGCCGTACGACGTGCTGTTGATCGGCGGACTGTGGACCGCGCAGGTGTTGGCACTGCGCGCTGCCGCTACCGGTGCGCGGGTGGCGGTCGAGACGGGGCGCACCCAGGCGTGGACCACGCTGGCACAGTCTGCGGGCGCCGGTCTCGAGTGCATCTCTCTCCATGACGTGGGCCGGGTTCCGCCGACAGGAGCGACCGTCAGCAGCCCGGTGTTGGTGGTGCGTGACTGCGGCATGCGCCCGCCCCGTGGCCGGGTGGTGTCTTCGCCGTGGCAGTCGGTGCTGACGCTGCTGCCCTATCTGAGCCCGGTGGCACCTCGGTTGCTGCGAGCTTCGACGCTCGTGGGCGTTCAGCGGGTCTCGCCGGCCGAAGCGGAGCAGATCGGCAGGATTCTGGGGCTCGCACGGGCCGAGAGCGAGGCCCTGCCCACTCTGGCAGACGGTGTCACGCTCTGGGTGGCGGGCCGCGAGCGCCACTGGGTGATGACCAGTGCCACGGACGTCGAGACCGGATTGCTGGGCGCTGCTCGCAGAATGGACTGAATCCTGTCTCGTTTACACCCCGGACCCGCCGCCGTTCAGGATCATGGCGGGGAACGACACAGTTCGATGGAAGGGACGTACGCATGGGCACCCAGCAGGAAAAGGACGAGCTCTATGCTCTCGACATCTCGGATGTGGAGTGGCTGAGCGCACCCGGTACCGAGAACGTCGAGGAACGGGTCGAGATCGCGCACCTCCCCGGGGGCGCGGTGGCCATGCGTTCCTCGCTGGATCCGGAGACTGTACTGCGGTACACGGAGGCCGAGTGGCGCGCGTTCGTGCTGGGCGCACGGGACGGTGAATTCGACCTCGCGTAGGTATCAGTCCGGTGCGAGGGCGGCTGTCCGGACGAGGCCGCCCTCTCACTACGCCCGGACATGTCCCGGTCTGTGACAGACCGTCTGCTTCTTCGTTCACGTTCTGCCGCCCCCGGTTCTCTTGAGCGTTGTACGTGACAACGGCTTCTGCGGGACAGTTGCTGCTATGCGATACAGCCTGCCGCGCTGAGCTCGATGGCGATTAGGGTGGGCCAGGGCGCGCCAGAAGAGCCTGTTCCGTGTCCCAGGGGGAGAGCCGCGCGCTCGGCAGAACGGAAACGGTCGCCCCCACCCATCAGTGCACAAGGGTGCTCGACCAGACCAGGAGGCAAAGTGAACGGCGATCGGGACGAGAAGCGCGGGGGCTGGAACATGCCCGTCGACGAGTCGTCCGACGCGGAGCCCGCCGAGATGACGGGTGAGTTCACCATCGACTACACCCCGCCCGCCTGGTACACGCAGAACTCCTCGGGGGATTCGTCGGGCGGTGCCGGCACGCATCTGGCTCCGCCTCCGCCGCCCAGCGGGGCGCCGCTCACCGTGCCCCCGCCGCCGGGCAGCGGCTTCGACCACGGCTGGGCCGCGACGCCGGCGGCGCCGCCCGTGCCGGACCCGGCCCAGGGCCCCGGCCCGGCCCGTCCCGCGGCGGTCGACGCCTCGGCCGCCGCCCCGGAGGGGGTGACGGCGGGATCCCCGGCGGCGGGTGGCACGGACGCGACGACGGACCCGTTCGGCGGCGGGGACGTGGAGAGCGGCGCGACGATGCGGTTCTCCCCGGCCGCGCTGAAGCGGGAGATCGCCGAGCGCGAGGAGGCGCCGAGGCGCGCGGAGGAGGACGGTCCCGGCACGGGTGCGGGCCCGGCTGCCGAGTCCGTCACGGCCACCGGCACCGGTGCGGGTGGTACGGACGGGAACGGGAGCGCCGGTTCGCCGCCCGCGCCCACGCCGACGGCGGACGCGAGCGCCGACGCACCGGCCGACGCGGATGCCGGTGCCGGCGCCGGTGCCCACAACGGTGCCGGTACGGCCGAGCCCGGCACGGACGCCACGACGTCCGCCGACGAGGCGAGCGGCACCGGGGACGCCGCCACCGGCGATGCCGCCGCGACGCCGCAGGACTCCGCGCCCTCGGACGCGGTGCCCCAGGACGCGCCGCCCGCCTCATGGGCCCCGGCGCCGCCTCAGGGCGGCCTGCCACCGCTGCCGCCCGCCTTCCAGCCCGCGGCGCCGCAGCCCGCGGCGCCTCCGTCCGCGGCGCAGTGGCCCGTGCAGACCCCGGCCGCCGCCCAGGGGCCCGGGAGCTACGGGTTCCCGCAGGCCGGCGGCGCCCAGACGCCGCAGCAGGGCGGTTACGGGTTCCCTCAGCAGACGCAACAGGGCGGTTACGGCTTCCCGCAGCAGCAGCCCGGTCCCCCCGCACAGGGGACACCGGCACAGCCGCTGTCGGCGCAGGGTGGTTACGGGTTCCCGCAGCAGCAGGCACCCCACGCGCCCCAGGCGCCGCTGCCGCCCCAGGCACCCCAGGCCCCCCAGTGGCCCGCACAGCAGGGCGCGCCCCTGCCCGCACAGGCGACCCCGCAGCAGCCCGCCCAGCCCCAGCCGGCACAGCAAGCGCAACAGCCCCAGGCCCAGCAGGCGCAGACACAGTCGGAACAGGGCCCGGGTCAGCACTTCCAGGCCCAGCCCGTCGATCCGCGGACCGGAACCGCCTGGCCGTCCCCGATCACCCACGACCAGCGCGAGCGTTCGGTGCCCGGCGCCCCGCTCGGATACACGGCGGCGGTGGAACTCTCCTCCGACCGGCTGGTCCGGGGCAAGCAGAAGGCGCGGAGCAGCCGCGCACCGTCCGCCGCGGCCCGCTTCCGGCTGGGCGGGAAGAAGGAGGAGGCCGAGCGGCAGCGCAAGCTCGAGCTGATCCGCACTCCCGTGCTGTCCTGCTACCGGATCGCGGTCATCAGCCTCAAGGGCGGGGTCGGGAAGACCACGACGACCACCGCTCTCGGCGCGACGCTGGCGACCGAGCGGCAGGACAAGATCCTGGCCATCGACGCCAACCCGGACGCGGGCACGCTCGGCCGCCGGGTGCGGCGGGAGACCGGCGCCACCATCCGCGACCTGGTCCAGGCGATCCCGTACCTCAACTCGTACATGGACATCCGCCGTTTCACCTCGCAGGCGCCCTCCGGTCTGGAGATCATCGCCAACGACGTGGACCCGGCGGTCTCCACGACGTTCAACGACGACGACTACCGGCGCGCGATCGACGTCCTGGGCAGGCAGTACCCGATCATCCTCACCGACTCGGGCACCGGTCTGCTGTACAGCGCGATGCGCGGGGTGCTGGATCTCGCCGACCAGTTGATCATCATCTCGACGCCGTCGGTCGACGGCGCGTCCAGCGCGTCCACCACCCTGGACTGGCTGTCGGCGCACGGGTACGCGGAGCTCGTCCAGCGCTCCATCACCGTCATCTCGGGGATCCGTGAGACCGGCAAGATGATCAAGGTCGAGGACATCGTGCAGCACTTCGAGACCCGCTGCCGCGGCGTCGTCGTCGTGCCGTTCGACGAGCACCTCGCGGCCGGCGCGGAGGTCGACCTCGACATGATGCGCCCCAAGACCCGCGACGCGTACTTCACGCTCTCGGCGATGGTCGCCGAGGACTTCACGCGCGCCCAGCAGCAACAGGGGCTCTGGACGGCGAACGGCTCCACGCCCCCGCCGCAGTACGCCCCGCCGATGCCCGGCCCGCAGCAGTACGCGCCGCAGCAGCCGTACCCCCAGCAGCAGCCGCAACAGCCGTACGGCCAGCCCCAGCAGCAGCCCCAGCCGCCGTACGACGGGGCTCAGCCGCCTCAACAGCCGTACGGCGGCGGGCCGTACCCGCCGCACCCCGGCCCCGGCGTGCAGCAGCACGGCTGGCAGCAGTCCTCGCCGTCCCAGGCACAGTCCCCGGCGAGCCCGGCCGGACCGCCCCCCTCGGTCCACCAGCCGCCCGCCGCGCCGAACCAGCCCGGCCCGCCCGACCACCCCGTTGCACCGAATCAGCCTGGTCAGCCCGGTCCGGCCGGTCCGTCGCAAGGTCCGCTCCCCCAGGCGCCGGTACCGCCTCCCGGCTGGCCGCAGCAACCGCCGTCAGCGCCTCAGCAGTAAGGCGGCAGAGGAGTAGACCAATGAGGGCCCGCACCGTCTCCACGGTGCGGGCCCTTCGCGCATTACCGCAGACCACACGGCATTTCGAGGACCGTTGACGTGGCTCGACCACCGCTGATAAACCTTCGCTTCACCAGCTGGCGAACCACAGATCAACCCGCCTTCTCCGTGCGAGTCATGACGCGAGGTCCCTGACCATGGTTGAAAGAGTTCCACCAAGCTCCGCCCAGCCGCGCCGACTTCGGCGTGTACTCCTGGCCTCCGGTGCCGCCGCGCTGGCGCTGGCCGCCGGTTCCGTCGTCCCGGGCGCGCCGCTCGGTGCCGCACCGCAACAGGCGCAGGCCGCCGACAGCGGCACGTCCACGCTGACCGTCGCCATCGCACAGAGTGTCGACTCCCTGAGCCCGTTCCTGGCCCAGAAGCTGCTCAGCACCAGCGTCTCCCGGCTCATGTACGACTTCCTGACGAACTACGACGCCAAGGACAACCACGCGATCCCCGGCCTCGCCACCGAGTGGAAGCCCTCCGCGGACAAGCTGACGTGGACGTACACCATCCGCTCCGACTCCACGTGGTCGGACGGGCAGCCGGTCACCGCCGAGGACGCCGCCTGGACCTTCAACAAGATGATGACCGACGAGGGCGCCGCGCAGGCCAACGGCAACTTCGTCGCCAACTTCAGGAAGGTGACGGCGCCCAGCCCGACCCGGCTGGTCATCGAGCTGAAGGAGCCGCAGGCCACCATGGCCGCGCTCGACGTGCCGATCGTCCCGAAGCACGTCTGGGAGAAGGTCGGCGACTTCTCCAAGTTCAACAACGACACGAAGTTCCCGATCGTCGGCAACGGGCCGTTCGTCCTGACCGACTACAAGGTCGACCAGTACGTGAAGCTCAAGGCCAACAAGGACTTCTGGCGCGGGAAGCCGAAGTTCGACGAGCTGGTCTTCAAGACGTACAAGGACCAGGACGCCGCGGTCGCGGCCCTGCGCAAGGGTGAGGTCTCCTTCGTCGCCGGATCCCCCGCGCTGACGCCCGCTCAGGCCGCGTCCCTCAAGGGCGAGAAGAACATCAAGGTCAACGAGGGTCCGGGCCGCCGCTTCTTCGCGCTGGCCGTCAACCCCGGCGCGCGGACCAAGGACGGCAAGAAGTTCGGCGACGGCAACAAGGCCCTTCTCGACCAGAAGGTCCGCCAGGCCCTCTTCCTCTCCATCGACCGCAAGACCATCATCGACAAGGTCTTCCAGGGGCACGCCGTCGAGGGGCAGGGTTACATCCCGCCGCGCTTCTCCGAGTACTTCTGGCAGCCCTCCGCCGAACAGACCCTCGCCCACGACCCGGCCAGGGCCGCGAAGCTGCTCGACGAGGCGGGCTACCCGCTCAAGGGCGGCAAGCGCGTCGGCGAGGACGGCAAGCCGCTCGACCTGCGCATCCTGTGCCACGCCACCGACCCCAACGACAAGGCGATCGGCAAGTACCTCCAGGAGTGGTGGGGCAAGCTCGGCATCGGGCTCAAGGTCGACTGCCGCGACGACGTCTCCGTGCCCTGGTACGCCGGTGAGTACGACCTCGCCTTCGACGGCTGGTCCGTCAACCCGGACCCGGATTTCGTCCTCGGCATCCACACCTGCGCGGCGCTGCCCGCCAAGGCCAAGGAGAGTGCCACCACCGACAACTTCATCTGCGACAAGACGTACGACGGGCTCTACAAGAAGCAGCTCGCCGAGTACGACCCGGCCAAGCGCGCGGACCTCGTCAAGCAGATGCAGTCCTGGCTCTACGACTCCGCGTACATGAACGTCATCGCGTACCCGAACGCGGTCGAGGCGTACCGCACCGACCAGATCAAGTCCATCACCACCATGCCCGAGGCGGCCGGCAACATCTACGGCCAGGACGGCTACTGGAGTTGGTGGTCGGCCGTACCTGCGGGCGGCGAGGGCGCGCACGGAGCGGGCGGTTCCGGCTCCGGCTCGGTTTCCACCGGCGTCGTGATCGGCGTCGTCGTGGTGGTCGTCGTCCTCGCGGGCGGCGGGCTGCTCCTCACGAAGCGCCGCCGCGCCACGGCGGACGACCGCGAGTAGGAGGGCCGGGCAGTGGGCAGCCCGCGACCCCGCGAAGCCCACTGCCGGACCCTCCCAGCGCACCCGGGCCTGTAGCGAGGGACCCCCGCGGGTCGGCCGTCCGGCCGGCCCGTCGGTCCCCGTCATCGCCGACCGGCCCGGGTGCGGCACGAGTGACAGCACGAGTAACGAGAGTTCCTTATGACAGCTGACAGCACTCCGGCGCTCGTGCGGAACGCGGACGCGGATCCCGAAGGCCCGGCCCCGGCCGGTCCCTCGGCCGCACGCGGTCCACGGGCGCGCGACACCCGGGCCTATCTCCAGTACGTCGCGGTCAAGATCGGCGGCGCCCTCGTCTCCCTCTTCGCCGTCCTGGTCACCAGCTTCTTCCTCTTCCGGCTGCTGCCCAGCGACCCGGTCAAGCAGATGACCGGGGGCCGCAGCGTCTCGGCCGAACAACTCCAGTCCCTGCGGCATGAGTTCGGACTCGACCTACCCCTCTGGAAGCAGTTCACCAGCTATGTGGGCGACGCGCTGACCGGGGACTTCGGCACCTCGTACCAGTTCCACGTCCCGGTCATCGACAAGATCGTCGAGGCGCTTCCGGCGACGCTGCTGCTCACCGGCACGGCGTACGTCCTCTACACCGCGCTCGGCATCTGGCTGGGCACCCGCACCGCCTGGCGCAACGGCTCGCGGAGCGACCGTTTCCACACCGCGTTCGCGCTCACCCTCTACTCGGTCCCGTCGTTCTGGCTGGGCCTGCTCCTGATCATCGTCTTCTCGGTGGGGATCGGGCCGATCCCGGGCATGTTCCCGACCGGCGGCATGGAGTCGGGCGGCGAGAGCGGGTTCGGGTACGTGCTCGACGTGGCGCACCACCTGATCCTGCCGGTGGTCACCCTGGTCGCGGCCGGATATGCGCAGACGCTCCTGGTGATGCGTTCCTCGCTGCTCGACGAGATGGGCAGCGACTACCTGACCACGGCCCGCGCGAAGGGGCTGCGCGACGATGTCGTGCGCCGCAAGCACGCCGTGCCGAACGCCATGCTGCCGACGTTCACGCTGATGTTCGTGAACCTGGGGCGTGTGGTCGCCGGGCAGATCCTGGTCGAGACGGTGTTCTCCTGGCCGGGCCTCGGCGGGCTCTTCTACCAGGCGCTCAGCGTGCCCGATCTCCCCCTCGTACAGGGGTTGTTCTTCGTCTTCGCCACCGCGGTGATCCTGGCGAACACCCTGGCCGATGTGCTGTATCCGCTGCTCGATCCTCGGGTGGGCCGATGACGACCGATTCCATGCCGACGCCCACCGAGGCCGAGGCCACGTCCGTCGGGACCGGGGCCGCCGGGAACCCACGTGCCCTTGCCAGGGCCCGCAGACGGCAGTCCGCCGCCCGCTTCTGGCGCGACTACCGCCGCCATCGGGGCGGCCTGTGGGGTCTGGGGGCACTGGTCCTGATCGCACTGGTCGCCGTGTTCGCGCCGCAGCTCGTCGGCGCCGGTTCGCAGAGCGTCACCGACGCGCCGGGGGGCGCGCTGGAGAGGCCGAGCGGTGAATTCCCGCTCGGTACCGACCAGTTCGGGCGCAGCGTACTGGCGCTGTTGGTGTGGGGTGCCAGGGTCTCGCTGACGGTCGGTCTGCTCGCGGCCTTCCTGTGCGTCGCCATCGGTACCATCGTCGGGATCATCGCCGGGCACTTCCACGGCTGGTACTCGACGGTCCTGATGCGGATCACCGACTGGTTCCTGGTGATGCCGACCCTGGTCCTGGCCATCGCGCTCGCCACGGTGATGGACCGCTCCATGTGGACGGTCATCATCGCGATCGGCGTCACGACCTGGCCGACCACGGCCCGTCTCGTGCGTGCCCAGACCCTGGCCGTGGAGTCCCGCCCGTACATCGAACGGGCCCGGGCCCTCGGCGGCGGCCACGGGCACATCATGGTCCGGCACGTCCTGCCGAACGTGATGCCGCTGGTGCTCGCCCAGACCACGCTGGTGATCTCCAGCGCGATCCTCACCGAGGCCATGCTGGCCTTCCTCGGCCTGAGCGACCCGACCATCACGTCCTGGGGCGGCATGCTCCAGGACGCCCGCGAGGCGGGCGCGGTGAGCGCGGGCCACTGGTGGTACCTGGCACCGCCCGGCATCGCCGTCGCCGCGGTCGCCATGGCGTTCACCCTGTGCGGACGCGCCGTCGAGTCCGTGCTCAATCCCAAGCTGGGGGTGTCCCGTTGAGTGCGACGAGCACAGGGAGCACGCCGAGTGCCGCGGGCGACCGCGGGGCGCCGCTCCTCGACGTCCGGAACCTCACCGTGACCTATCCCGGCGGGGCGCGCGCCGTGCGCGGGGTGGACCTCACCGTCGAGGCCGGGCAGAAGCTCGGCATCGCCGGTGAGTCGGGCTGCGGAAAATCGACACTGGCGCTCGCGCTGCTGCGTCTGCTGCCCGCCGGGACGCAGGTCACCGGCGAGATCCTGCTGAACGGCGAGGACGTCCTCACCATGAAGTGGGGCCGGGTCCGGGCGGTGCGCTGGGCGGGGGCGTCGATCGTCTTCCAGGGCGCCATGCACTCCCTCAACGCGGTGCACCGCATCGGGGACCAGATCGCCGAGCCGATCCTGCTGCACGGCGGGGCGAGTCCGGCCGCCGCGGCCCGGAAGGCCGGTGAACTCCTGGAACAGGTGGGGCTGCCGGCGGCCCGCGCGAGTGCGTACCCGCATGAGCTGTCCGGCGGGCAGCGTCAGCGCGTGATGATCGCGATGGCCCTCGCCTGCGACCCGGACCTGGTCGTCGCGGACGAGCCGACCACCGCGCTCGACGTCATGATCCAGGCCCAGATCCTGCGGCTGATCGAACGGCTGGTCTCCGAGCAGGACCTCGGCCTGATCATGATCAGCCACGACCTCGCGGTGCTGTCCGACACCTGCGACCGGCTCGCGGTGATGTACGCGGGCCGGGTCGTGGAGGAGGGCCCGGCCGCCGAGGTCCACCACGACGCGCACCACCCGTACGGCAGGGCCCTGTCCGGTGCCTTCCCGCGCATCGGCGACCCGGCCTCCCGGTTCGCGCCCCGCGGACTGCCCGGCGATCCGCCGGACCCGTCGGCGCAGCCGGACGGCTGCGCGTTCCACCCCCGCTGTCCGGTGGCACTGGACTCCTGCGCCACGCGGGACCCGCTGCTGCGGGAGTCGGGGCCGGGGCGGCGGGCCGCCTGTGTGCTGGTGGGACCCCAGGCGGCGTCCGCGGCCCGGCCGGCCGCCGAGGAAGCGAGGAACACACCATGACCACCACCACTGCCCTGCTCAGCGCCGAGGAGCTGAAGGTCGTCTTCCCCGGTCGGCGCGGGGCCGCCCCGGCGCGTGCCGTGGACGGCGTCGACCTGGACATCCGGCCCGGCGAGATCGTCGCGCTGGTCGGTGAGTCCGGCTGCGGCAAGACGACGCTGGCGCGGTCGCTGCTGGGCCTGGTGCCGCCGACGTCCGGGCGGGTGACCTTCGGCGGGCAGCCGCTCGACTACACGAGCCGGGCGCTGAAGGCGTACCGCAAGCGGGTACAGCTGGTGCTCCAGGACCCCAGCGGTTCACTCAACCCCCGGCACACGGTGTACGACGCCGTGGCCGAGGGACTGCGCATCCACGGATACGCGGGCGACGAGCGGGCCGCGGTCGCCGGGGCGCTGTCGCGGGCCGGGCTGCGGCCTCCCGAACGCTTCTTCCTGCGCTACCCGCACGAGCTGTCCGGCGGGCAGCGCCAGCGGGTCGTGATCGCGGGCGCGCTGGTGCTGGAGCCGGAACTCCTCGTGGCGGACGAACCGGTGGCCTCGCTGGACGCCTCGGTGCGCGGCGAGATCCTGGCCCTGCTGCTGCGGCTCCGGGACGAGCTGGGCCTGTCCGCCCTGGTGGTCACGCACGACCTCGGGCTGGCGTGGAACATCGCGGACCGGGTCGCGGTGATGTATCTGGGGCGGATCGTCGAGACCGGCGAGGTGGAGCAGATCCTCACGGCCCCGCGGCACCCGTACACCCGGGCGCTGCTGTCGGTGCTGCCGGAGGCCGGGACCGAGCCCGTGGTGCTGACCGGTGAGCCGCCGGACCCGTCCCGGGTGCCCTCCGGCTGCCGGTTCCACGCCCGCTGCCAGGTGCTGGCGTCGGGCGAGGCGGAGCGGGCGGGCGTCGCGGAGGCGTGCCGCACGGAGGAGCTGCCGGTGCTCGCGGGCGGCGGGCGGACGCAGGTGGCGTGCCACTGGGCGAACGCGACCGCGGCGCGTTCCTGACCGGGCCGGGGTCGGGTCACTGCCGCGTCGCAGTGGCCCCGGCCCCGTACCGGACGGAAGGCGGATCAGCGGCGCTCGTCAGCGGAGACCAGCTCGCTGCACCGCTTCACGTCGGCGGCCATCGCCACGAGCAGGTCGTCGACCGAATCGAATTTCCGCATGCCGCGCACGTACGCGAGGAAGTCCACCGAGACGTGGAGTCCGTACAGGTCGAGGTCGACGCGGTCGATCGCGTACGCCTCCACCGTGCGCTCCGTGCCGTCGAACTGGGGGTTGGTGCCGACGGAGATCGCGGCGGGCATCGCCTCGCCGTTCGCGTTGAGCCAGCCCGCGTAGACGCCGTCGGCGGGGATCGCGGTGTGGGGCAGCGTCTCCAGGTTGGCCGTGGGGAAGCCGAGCTCGCGGCCGCGCTGGGCGCCGCGGACCACGATGCCCTCGACCCGGTGCGGCCGTCCCAGGATCTCGGCGGCGCCCGCGACGTCGCCCGCGGCGACCAGGCGCCGGGTGAGGGTGGAGGAGAACGGTTCGCCGCCGCCCGCCTCGCCGGTGACGTACAGGTCGACGACCTCGACGCCGTAGTCGTACGTCGCGCCGAACTCCGTGAGCAGCTGTACGTTGCCCGCCGCCTTGTGACCGAAGCGGAAGTTCGGCCCCTCGATGACCAGGCACGCGTGCAGCTTGTCGACGAGCACCTTCACGATGAAGTCGGCCGGCGCCAGCTTCGAGAACTCGGCGGTGAAGGGCAGGACCAGCACCGCGTCGACACCGAGATCGGCCATCAGCTCGGCGCGCCGGTGGTGCGGGGCGAGCAGCGGGGGGTGGCTGCCGGGGCGCACGACCTCGCTGGGGTGCGGGTCGAAGGTCACCACGACCGACGGCACGCCCAGCTCGCGCGCCCGCTCCACGGCACGCCCGATGATCAGCTGGTGTCCGCGGTGCACCCCGTCGTAGGAGCCGATGGTGACGACGCTGCGTCCCCAGCCCTCGGGGATGTCCTCCAAGCCACGCCAGCGCTGCACTGTGACCGCTCCTCGCCCGAACCCGTGTACATGAGATTGCTTTTTACGCAGGTCTAAGACTGCCATGCGCACGCCCCGCGGCCCGCATCGGCATCGTCTTCGGGCCTCCCGACGCCGTCACCGCCCGCCGTGCGTCCGGACCGAGGAGGGCCTCCCATTCCTGCGGGGCGTCGTCCGCCCACCCGGCGACCAGGGCGGCGAAACCGGGCACGTCACGCATCGTTCCGGCCAGCAGGCGGTCGAGCCGGGACGCGCCCTCGGGGGTGCGGACGAGCAGCGTCCCGGCGCGGTGGACCAGGGCGCGGGTGCGGGCCGGGGCGCGGGTGCCGCAGTCCGTCGCGGTGACCCGCAGCAGGGCCTCCAGCACGCGGGGATCGCGGTGGGCGCCCTCCTCGAAGTCGAGCAGGACCTCCAGCAGCTCGCCCCTGAGCCGCCCGGACGCCGGGCTGCCCGGCGCGGCGAGCACCTCGGCGAGCGCGCCGCGCACGGCCGGGGACACGGGGGGCTCCCGCAGCAGTCCGGTCACCAGGGGCGGCAGCAGGGCGCGGGCGGCCGGGCCGTGTTCCAGCCTCCGGTCGAGGTAGGCGGCGGGGTGGACGGTGTCGGCGGGGTGGCTGTCGATGTACGCCCGGACGAGTCCGGCGGCGTGCAGGGCCAGCGCGGGGGCATCGCTCCCGGCGAGCGCGCGCAGTGTCTGCGCCGCTCCGTCGTCGGCCCGGGTGAGCCGTTCCCGCAGCGCCGTGAGCACCTGCTGCGGATGGGTGGGCAGCGCGGCGACGAGGACCTCGACGGACAGCGGCGGCGCGCCCGCGACGAAGGCCCGCAGCGCCTGTGGGAGAACGCGGTCCCGGGTCGTCGGGTCCTGGACGAGGAGGGCGAGCGCGGCCCCGTGCAGGGCCGCGTCGCCGGGGCGGGCCAGCAGGACGTCCGCGGCCCCGCGCAGCAGCTCGCGGTCGTCGTCGCGGGTCACGTGCGGGGCGGCGAGCAGGGCGTACGCGGCGGCGGCATCCCGGCGGCCGGGGTGTTCCTCGTCACGGGCCCAGCGGTCCACGGCCCGGCACAGCGCCGACGGCTCGTCCTCGGCCAGCGCGGCGAGCAGTTCCCCGGCCCTCGGGTGGCCGGTCGCCACCAGTGCGTCGGTCAGGTCGTCGACGGCCAGGTCCCGGCGGACGTACAGCAGTGCCTGGGCGGCGGCGGCCACGGTCGGGCGCAGGGCGCCGCCGTCCCCGGGCAGCGGACGCTCGTCGGTGAACCAGGCGCACAGCAGGGGCTGCACCGTCCGGGGCCGGGCGGCGAGACGGCGTGCGACGGCGTCGAGGTACCGCTCGTCGCCCTCGCCCTGCGGGACGCGGCCGTGACCGTCGCCGCCCGCGTCGGCCCGGCGCGGCGCATCGGCGGGCAGGAGGCGCCGGAGCAGATCGATCCGGTCCGCCTCGGGCAGCCTCAGCCGTCGCCAGAACCACGGACCGAACGCGGGGTACGCCCCGGAAGTCCCCGGCCCGCCCGTGGCGGCGTGCCGGACGACGACTCCGGCGAGCAGCCGCAGCACGCCCAGATGGGGCCGGGCGTCGGGCACCCGGAGCAGGGTGCGGGAGAGCAGGTGGACGGCCCACCAGCGGGCGTCGTCGCGGGCCCGGTGCCCGGCCGCCGGGGTGGGTGCGCACGTCAGCCGGTCCAGGGCCTCGACGAGACCGGCCAGCCGGTGCGCCAGCGCGGCGGGGCCCTCCCTGCGTCCCAGGAGCAGCAGCGCCTGGATCACCGGGCCGGTACGGTGGCGCGGCACGGGCCGGGGGCGGTCCGCCGGTCCGGTCGTGGCCGGCGCGTCCGCCGTCACCTCCGGTGCGGACGGGGCGGGAACCGCCTCGGGCGCGGGGGTGGTGCCGCGCCGGTCCCGGGCCCGCCTCGGCCGCGGGACACGGGCCTCCCGCGCCGCGACGGCCACCGTCCCCGGCCCGGCTCCTGGCCGCGGCTCGGCGTGCCCTCGGTGGACCAGTGCGTACAGGGCCGCGTCCAGGTCCAGGTGGGCGCCCTGCACCCAGTCCCCCAGCTCCTCGTGGGCGAAGCGGTAGCCCGCGCCCGCCGGAACGATCAGGCCCTCGGCGAGGACCGCCGACGCCCAGCCCGTGCGCCAGGGGAAGACCTCCTCGAACGCCGCGCGGTCCAGCTCCCCCTGTCCGGGGCCCAGGCAGCGCCGCGCCGCCTCATGGACCTGTCCGGCCACCCGGGCGGCCAGCCGACGGAGCGCGCGGCCCCCGGGCGCCGGGTCCGACAGGGCCGCGACACGGACCGCGACGCGCAGGCACATCAGGTCCAGGTGGGCTCCGAAGACGTCGTCCGTGTCGGGGCGTCCCCCGACGTCCGTCGGCAGCGCCTCGCGCACCTGCGCGAACAGGCGCAGGGTGAGCGGGTGCCGGTCGTGCCCGGGGGCCAGCGCACCGGGCGGGATGCCGTACCGTTCCCCGGCCCGTAGGGCCTGGCTCGCGGTGAGGTCCCCGAGGCGGACGGCGTACGGAAGGCGTCCGGCCCGCCGCGCGGGCCGGTGCGGGGCGTCGGGCGGGAGGAGCGCGCCGGCCGTCTCCCAGTGCTCGGGCGTGCAGGCGATCACGAGCCGTACGTCGTTGGCGCGCAACCAGTCCACCGTTGCGGCGGTCCACCGGGCCAGGTCGTGGACCGGCGCGGGAGGCATCTCCTCGGGCCCGTCCAGCAGGACGAGCAACGGGCTCCCGTTCCCGGAGGCCAGCCGGGCCACCCGTTCGGGGACGGCCGTCGTCATGTCACCCCGCGCACCGGCGGCGGACGCGATCCGTCCGGCCCGCCGCAGCGCGCGGCCGACCGCGTCGGCCACCGAGGTGTCGTCGGCCAGCAGATCGGCGCCGCGCAGCCAGACCGTGGGGGCGGGCACGGGTCCACGGGCCCTGCGGGCGGCGAGCGCGGCCAGTTCGGTGGTACGGCCGGAGCCCGGCGCACCGACGAGACCGAGGACCACGGCGGGTCCGCCCGCCGTGGCGGACGGAGTCGCGGGGAACGTGAAGTGGGCGAACTCCGCGGTGACGTACGGGCGTTCCACCGGATCGGGGCAGCCGGCGGGTCCGCCGGCCGCGCCCAGCGAGGTCGCCGTCAGGTGGAGGACTCCCGCGAGGTTCAGGTCACGCCCGTATCCGGGCACGCCCGTCGTGTTGCGCCGCAGCAACTCGCCCAGCGGGCCGTCGGCGCCCGGGCCGCCGACCGGCACCGCAAGGCCCGCGGCGGGGTGCCCGGACCGCAGGGCGGTGCCCAGGACGGCGATGACCGCCCCGCTGTCCGGGTCGACGACGGGTCCGCCCGCGGCCGTGCCACCGAACCGCAGCGCGTCCGCGCCGTCCGTGCCCAGCGCCAGTTCCAGCGCGCCCTCGATCCGGTGGCCGCGCCCGTCCGCGCCACAGGTCACCGGACAGGTGCCGAGGACCCGGGCCTCGCGCCAGCCGTGGGCGGCGATCGTCACGTACGTCCCCGCCTCGACGCGGCTGCGGGACGCGATCGGCACCGGATCGACGCCGAGCACGAAGAGCCCTCCGGTGCGCAGCAGCGCGAGGCCCCGTTCGGGCAGCGCGGTGATGTCCGCGGCCCCCGCGGAGCAGCTACGGCCGTCCGTTCCGTGCAGGACGAGCCGACTGCGGCCGTCGACCGTTTCGTGGCTGGTCACGACCGTGCCCCGGTCGTCGGCGACGAACCCGGTCCCCCGCGGCCGGCCGGCCGGATCGCAGATTCGTACCAGCGTTGCCCGGTCCCCACTTCCCATGATCCGACGTTAGGTCGGCCAGGATCGGCGCGCGGGCCGCTCGGGTCGAAAGCGCCCTCGGGCACCCCTGATTCACCCCTGGCGCCTGCTCGTCGGGGTGAATTCGGGGCGTTCGGCAGTCCGGAGCCGCCGGAGGGGTGCGTGAGCGGACGAGGCGGCCCCGCCCGCTCCAGGGCGGGCTCCGCACGGCCGCCCGGCCCTTCCCTGACCTGCCGTCGGTCAGCCGAAGACGGCGAGGCTCCTGGCCTTGCCCTTCTGCTCCTCCACGAGGACCAGGAAGCGACCGTCGGGCCCGAAGACCCCGACCGGCCCCGGAGGGAAGGCGGGCATGTCGAGCCGAACCCCGTTCAGCAGCAGCCTGGCGCGCTTCTCGTCGACGTCCCAGCGCGGGAACGCGGAGGCGGCGGCCTCGGCCACCGGCATCACGGTCAGCTTCTCCTGGTGCTGGTCGAGCGTCCGCGCCGTGTCGAGTCCGTACGGTCCGACGCGGGTGCGCCGCAGCGCGGTCAGGTGTCCGCCGACGCCGAGCCCGGCGCCGAGGTCGCGGGCGAGGGCACGGATGTACGTACCGGAGGAGCAGACGACGGAGACGACCAGGTCGATCACCGGCGTCCCGTCCTCGGCGGTCTCCTCGCGCACGTCGTAGACGCGGAAGGACGAGATCGTCACCGGACGGGCCGGGATCTCGAACTCCTCGCCGCCGCGCACCCGGGCGTAGGACCGCTTGCCGTCGATCTTGATGGCGCTGACCTTGGACGGCACCTGCATGATCGGGCCGGTGAGGGCCGCGACCCCGGCGTCGATGGCGTCACGGGTCACCCCGGAGGCGTCGGTGGACGAGGTGATCTCGCCCTCGGCGTCGTCCGTGATGGTGTTCTGGCCGAGCCGGATCGTGCCGAGGTACTCCTTCTCGGTCAGCGCGAGGTGGCCGAGGAGCTTGGTGGCCCGTTCCACGCCGAGCACGAGGACGCCCGTCGCCATCGGGTCCAGCGTGCCGGCGTGGCCGACGCGCCGGGTCCGGGCGATGCCGCGCATCTTGGCGACGACGTCGTGCGAGGTGAAGCCGGCCGGCTTGTCGACGATCACCAGGCCGTCCTCGGGGCCTGTGCCGCCCCGGCCCGGGGCGGCCTTCCCGCCCCGGCCGGCCGTCTTGTTCTGCGATGTCATTCGGAGGCGGTGTCCTCGTCGCTCGCGCCGTCCGCCTTGCGGTACGGGTCGGCGCCACCGGCGTACGTGGCGCCGGAGGACGCCTCGCGCACCCGCGCGTCCGAGGCCCGTGCCCGGTCGAGGAGGTCCTCGATCGTCCTGGCGTTCTCGGGGAGGGCGTCGGCCACGAACGTCAGCGTGGGGGTGAACTTGGTCCCCGCCGCCGCTCCGACCGCCGAGCGCAGCACGCCCTTGGCACTCTCCAGCCCGGCCGCCGCGCTCGCGCGCTCCTCGTCGTCCCCGTAGACCGTGTAGAAGACCGTGGCCTCCCGCAGATCACCGGTGACCCGGGTGTCCGTGATGGTCACGTGCGTACCCAGACGGGGGTCCTTGATACCGCGCTGCAGTTTCTCGGCGACCACCTCCTGGATGAGGTCCGCCAGCTTCTTCGCCCGCGCGTTGTCGGCCACTGGTCCGTCTCCTTCTCAGCTTCGGGACAGGCCACCGAGGGGTGGCACGTACCACCCCTCGCCGTCCCTTCCTTCTTACGTGCTCAATCGTCTTGGTCGCTGTGCAGCCGCCGTCGTACGGACAACAGCTCCACTTCCGGCCGGGCGGCCACCAGCCGCTCGCACCGGTCCAGAACATCTGTGAGGTGTCCGGTGTCCCCGGAGACCGCGGCAAGGCCGATCTCGGCCCTCCGATGGAGATCCTGACCGCCCACCTCCGCCGCGCTCACCGCGTATTTGCGCTGGAGCTCGGCGACGATGGGGCGGACGACGGAGCGCTTCTCCTTCAACGACCGTACGTCGCCGAGAAGCAGATCGAAGGACAGTGTCCCCACATACATGAATGTCCGGATGTCCCGCCGGTTCGGGTTCGCGCCCTGCCAGCGCTTGGCAGGAACACCAGAACCGTACACGCAACGATCGGGGCCGATCGACGGAAATACGACCCGTCGACCGGCCCCGACCGTTGCGGAGAACTCCGGGAGATGTCCCCCCGGAGACCCGCCGCGGATCAGCCTCGCGGCTTCTCGCGCATCTCGTACGTCGCGATGATGTCGTCGACCTTGATGTCGTTGAAGTTCCCGAGGTTGATACCGCCCTCGAAGCCTTCGCGGATCTCGGTGACGTCGTCCTTGAAGCGGCGCAGACCGGAGATGGTGAGGTTCTCCGCGATGACCTTGCCATCGCGCAGCAGGCGCGCCTTGGTGTTGCGCTTGACCTCGCCGGACCGGACGAGCACACCGGCGATGTTGCCCAGCTTGGACGAGCGGAAGATCTCGCGGATCTCCGCCGTACCGAGCTCGACCTCTTCGTACTCCGGCTTGAGCATGCCCTTGAGGGCCGCCTCGATCTCCTCGATCGCCTGGTAGATGACCGAGTAGTAGCGGACGTCCACGCCCTCGCGCTCGGCCATCTGCTGCGCACGCCCGGCGGCGCGCACGTTGAAGCCGATCACGATGGCGTCGGAGCCGGTCGCCAGGTCGATGTCCGACTCGGTGACCGCACCCACGCCGCGGTGCAGGACCCGGATGTCGACCTCGTCGCCGACGTCGAGCTGGAGCAGCGAGGACTCCAGGGCCTCCACCGAACCGGACGCGTCGCCCTTGATGATGAGGTTGAGTTCCTGGACCAGACCGGCCTTGAGCGCCTCGTCGAGGTTCTCCAGGGAGAACCGGACACCCTTGCGGGCGAAGTTGGCGTTGCGCTCGCGGGCGGCGCGCTTCTCGGCGATCTGCCGGGCCGTGCGGTCCTCCTCGACCACGAGGAAGTTGTCGCCGGCGCCCGGGACATTGGTGAGACCGAGCACGAGGACCGGGGTCGACGGACCCGCTTCCTCGACGTTCTCGCCCTTGTCGTCGAGCATGGCGCGCACGCGGCCGTAGGCGTCACCGACGACCATCGTGTCACCGACGCGGAGGGTACCGCGCTGGACGAGGACGGTCGCCACGGCGCCGCGTCCGCGGTCGAGGTGGGCCTCGATCGCGATGCCCTGCGCGTCCTGGTCCGCGTTGGCCCGCAGGTCGAGCGAGGCGTCCGCGGTCAGGACCACGGCCTCCAGGAGCTCGTCGATGTGCAGCCCCTGCTTGGCGGAGATGTCGACGAACATCGTGTCGCCGCCGTACTCCTCGGCCACCAGACCGAACTCGGTGAGCTGGCCGCGCACCTTGGTCGGGTCGGCGCCCTCGACGTCGATCTTGTTGACCGCGACCACGATCGGCACGTCGGCCGCCTTGGCGTGGTTCAGTGCCTCGATCGTCTGGGGCATCACGCCATCGTTCGCCGCGACCACGAGGATCGCGATGTCGGTGGACTTCGCACCGCGGGCACGCATGGCGGTGAACGCCTCGTGACCCGGGGTGTCGATGAACGTGATCCGGCGGTCCTCGCCGTTGACCTCGGCGGAGACCTGGTACGCACCGATGTGCTGCGTGATGCCGCCGGCCTCGCCCGCGACGACGTTCGTCTTGCGGATCGCGTCCAGCAGTCGGGTCTTTCCGTGGTCGACGTGGCCCATGACGGTCACGACCGGCGGGCGCGGGGTGAGCGCCTCTTCGCCGCCCTCGTCCTCGCCGAACTCGATGTCGAAGGACTCGAGCAGCTCGCGGTCCTCCTCCTCCGGGCTGACGATCTCGAGGACGTAGTTCATCTCCTCGGCCAGCAGCTTCAGCGTGTCGTCGGAGACCGACTGCGTGGCCGTGACCATCTCGCCGAGGTTCATCATCACGGCGACGAGCGACGCCGGGTTGGCGTTGATCTTCTCCGCGAAGTCGGTGAGGGAGGCACCGCGCGACAGACGGACGGACTGCCCGTTGCCGCGGGGCAGCATGACGCCGCCCACCGACGGGGCCTGCATGGCCTCGTACTCCTGGCGCCTCTGCCGCTTCGACTTGCGGCCACGGCGCGCCGGACCGCCGGGACGGCCGAACGCACCCTGCGTGCCACCGCGGCCACCGGGGCCGCCGGGACGGCCGCCGAAGCCGGGACGACCGCCGAAGCCGCCGCCACCGCCACCGGGACGGCCGGCACCGCCGCCGCCACCGCCACCGGGACGGCCGGTGAAACCGCCGCCACCGCCACCGGGACCGGCCGGACGGCCCGCGAAGCCCGGACGACCGCCGCCGCCGCCGGGGCGACCGCCGCCACCGGGACCACGGCCGCCGGGGCCGCCACCGGGACGCGGGCCCGCGGCGGGACGCTGCGGCATCATGCCCGGGTTCGGACGGTTACCACCGGGGCCGCCGCCCGGACGGGGTGCCTGCGGACGCGGCATGCTGCCCGGGGTCGGACGGGGAGCGCCCTGACCCTGGGGACGCGGGGCGCCACCGGGGCCGCCCTGCGGGCGCGGGCCGGGACGGTCCTGGCCGCCGGGGCGCGGGGCGCCGCCGGGACGGGGTGCCTGCGGACGGGCCATGCCCGTCGAACCGCCGGACGTGAAGGGGTTGTTGCCCGGACGGGGACCGGCCGGACGTGCACCGGGGCGCGGGGCTCCCTGACCGCCGGGGCGTGCCGGACGCTCGCCGCCGCGGCCGCCGTCGCGCTGGCCGCCGGCCGGACCCGGGCGTGCGCCGGGGCGCGGACCGGAAGTGCCCGAGGGGCGCGGTGCCTGCGGCTGCGGCGCGGCCGGCTGGGCCGGGGCCGAGAACTCGGCGGCGGGGACCGGCGGCACCGGGGCCGGCTTCGGCGCCGGACGCGGGCCGGGGCGCGGCCCGGGCGTCGGCGCGGAGGCGCTGCCCGCCGCGGCGGCGGGGGCCGGCTTGGGGGCCGGGGCGCCGGGCTTCGGGGCAGCGGGACGTGCCGCGGCGGCCGGGGAGGGCGCCGAGGGCTTGGCAGGCGTCGCCTTGCGGGGCGCGCCAGGCTTGGCAGCGGGCTTGCCGGCGCTGCCGCCGGGCCCCTGCAGTGCGTCAGTCAACTTGCGTACGACCGGCGCCTCGATCGTCGAGGACGCCGAACGGACGAATTCACCGAGTTCTTGGAGCTTGGCCATGACGACCTTGCTCTCCACGCCGAACTCCTTGGCGAGTTCGTATACCCGGACCTTAGCCACTTCGCTCCTTTTAGGTCCGGTTACCGCCGGACCGTCGCTACTTCATGGGCGTACTCATCGCGTACTCATCGAGTGCTCATCGCAATCTCGACCTACTTCCAACTCGCGAGGTACCTGACCGCACGGGGTTCCGTGCCGTTCACTTCTTACGGTGTCGCCCGCTCGACGAACCCCCGCACCGCGGTGGTGTCGAACGGCCCCTTGGCCTTGAAGGCCCGGGGAAACGCCCGGCGGCGAACCGCCAGGTCCAGACAGACGGAGACGGGGTGTACGTACGCACCCCGGCCGGGCAGCGTACCGCGAGGATCGGGAACACAGGAGTCCCCGTCCGCGACGATGCGCAGCAGCTCGTGCTTGGCCGCCCGCTCCCGGCATCCCACACAGGTTCGCTCAGGGCACACGCGAGCACGCGTCCGGCCAGACACGTCCAAGTCTACCTCCCCACATCGACCTCACCCCTTCGGGGCAAAAATCGAACGCATGTTGTCGTCGACAGCGGTACGCCGCCCCGGGATTATTCCCGCGGCCCGCACGAATCACCCGGGACGGTGCTCCGGTCCGCCGTCGCCGTCTGCGGGCGCAGCCGCCGTCGGGCCGGACGGTGCGCGCCCGGCCCTGCGGATCAGCCGCGCTCCGGCCGCCGGTGGGCCCGCTCCGACCGCTCCCGGTCGGCGACGTCGCGCTCCGCGTCCGTCTCCGTGTCCGGGCGGATGTCGATGCGCCAGCCGGTGAGGCGGGCGGCGAGGCGAGCGTTCTGCCCCTCCTTGCCGATCGCGAGCGACAGCTGGTAGTCCGGGACGGTGACCCGGGCGGACCGGGCGCCGAGGTCCACGATCTCGACCTTGCTCACCCGCGCGGGTGACAGGGCGTTGGCGACCATCTCGGCCGGGTCGTCCGACCAGTCGACGATGTCGATCTTCTCGTCGTGCAGTTCGGCCATGACGTTGCGCACCCGGCCGCCCATCGGGCCGATGCAGGCGCCCTTGGCGTTGAGACCGGAGCGGGTCGAGCGGACCGCGATCTTGGTACGGTGACCGGCCTCGCGGGCGATCGCGCAGATCTCCACGGAGCCGTCGGCGATCTCCGGGACCTCCAGCGCGAAGAGCTTCTTCACCAGATTGGGGTGGGTGCGCGAGAGCGTCACGGACGGACCGCGCACTCCCTTGGCGACCCGGACGACATAGGTGCGCAGACGCAGCCCGTGCGGGTACTCCTCTCCCGGCACCTGTTCCTGCACCGGCAGGATGGCCTCCAGCTTGCCGATGTCCACCAGGACGTTCTTGGGGTCCTTGCCCTGCTGGACGACGCCGCTGACGATGTCGCCCTCGTGGCCCGCGTACTCCCCGAACGTCTTGTCGTCCTCCGCGTCGCGCAGGCGCTGCAGGATGACCTGCTTGGCCGTGGACGCCGCGATCCGGCCGAAGCCGGACGGAGTGTCGTCGAACTCCTTGGGCTCCTGGCCCGGCTCCAGGTCGGCCGGGTCCTCCGTCGCCCACACCGTCACGTGGCCGCGCTCGTCGATCTCCACGCGCGCGCGGCGGTGGCTTCCCTCGGTGCGGTGGTAGGCGATGAGGAGGGCCGACTCGATCGCCTCGACGAGCACGTCGAAGGGGATCTCCTTGTCCTGCGCCAAGCCCTTCAAGAGCTTCACATCGATGTCCACGGCTACGCCTCCTCTTCCTTCTTGTCCTTGCGGCTGAATTCGATCTCCACACGCGCCTTGGCGATCTCGTCGAAGGCGACCCGGCGGGAGGTGGGCCTGCGGCCCTTGACGCCCGGCACTTCCAGGTCGAGGCCGTCCTCGTCCACGGCGAGGATCCGGGCGACCAGCTCGCCGCCCTCGCGCAGGTGAAGCCTGGCCAGGCGACCCGTGGCACGTACGTAGTGGCGGTGCTCCGTCAGCGGTCGGTCGGCACCGGGGGAACTGACTTCGAGGACGTACTCGCCCTCGCCCATCGCGTCGGTCTCGTCGAGCTTCTGGGAGATCGCACGGCTCAGCTCGGCACAGGCGTCCAGCTCCACGCCCTCTTCGGAATCCACGACGATCCGCAGCACCCGGCGGCGGCCCGCCCGGCTCACCTCGATGTCCTCGAGGTCCAGTCGCTCGGCGCTGACGAGCGGTTCGAGCAGCCCGCGCAGCCTTTCGCTCTGGGTGGTGCTCATCCGGGTGACTCCTCGGCCGCGTGTGCTGTTGTGGGATCTTGCGTGTCAGGTCACAGGGTATCCGGTCCCGAGGGGTGTTGCCGTCCTCCTGCCTCGTGGTCACGGGTACGCTCGCCTGCGGTGATCACTTCTGGACAGTTCCAGTCACAACAGGCCCAACCCCGAAGGAGAAACAAGTGCGGCGCACGGGGACGACGCGCAGAGGCGCGTTGACCGCGACAGGGGTGATCGCCATGGGCGCAGCCCTGAGCGGCTGCGGCGGGTCCGGGGACGGTGAGGGCTCCGCCCGGACCGGCGCACCGACCGCCGCCGAGATCGCTCGGGCCGTGCGGACGGAGCACAGGCTCCGGGCGAGCGCCGCGCGCACCAGCCTGGAACTGCTGGCCCGCTACGAGCACGTGGTGAGCGCCCATCCGGCGACCGCCGCCGGGCTCGCGCCGCTGCGCGACGCCGTACGCGCCCACGTCAGGACGCTGGCCCCCGACGGCGAACAGGCTCCGACGGCCCCGCGCTCCCGCGCGAAGGGTGCCCGGGCCGCCGTCCAGGAACTGGCCGACGCGGAGCTTCGCACGGCCGACGCCCACCTGGCGGCCCTCATGGAGGCGCCGCCGGAACTGGCCCGACTGCTCGCGTCGGTCGCGGCGGCCGGCGCGGCCCACGCCTATCTGCTGACCGACCTGGCCAAGGAGACCTCGTCATGAGCGACGGGACCGCGACGAGCGACGCGACGCGAGAGGCCGCCCAGGCGGCCCTGGCCGCCGAACACGCGGCGGTGTACGGGTACGGGGTGCTCGGCGGGCGTGTCGCGGCGGGCCGCCGGGCCGAGGCCACCGCGGCGTACCACGCCCACCGGTCCCGCCGGGACGCGCTGGTGCGGAGGGTCCGCGACCTGGGCGCCGAACCGGTGGCGGCCCGGGCCGCGTACGCCCTGCCCTTCGCGGTCCCGGACGCCGCGGCGGCGGTCCGGCTGGCCGCCGTGCTGGAGGACCGGGTCGCGGACGTGTACTCCGACCTCGTGCGGGCGGCCGAGGGGCCGCTGAGGCGCCAGGCGGCGGACGCGCTGCGCGAGTCCGCCGTGCGCGCGGTCCGCTGGCGGGGCAGCGGCGTACCGTTCCCCGGCCTCGTCGAGCACACCGCCGACGGGTCCGGCGCGGCGGCCGGGGCGGCGAAGACCGCCGCCGGGGCCGCTCCGGGCAACGGGGACGGAGCCGCTCCGGGCAACGGGCCCGGCTCCGCGCACTGAAGAGGCTTCGAGAGGGAACAAGGCACGTATGGATTTCGAACCGCCGCAGCGGCTGGTGCGAGCGCTCGGCGAGTCGTACGGGGACGCCGCCGCCGACTGGCTGGCACGGCTTCCGGCACTGACCGGGGAAGCACTGACCTCGACCGGGCGGGAGCTGACCGTCGACCGGGTCGTCGCCCCGGGCGGCCGCAGCGGTCTGGTCCTGCTGGTGACGTGCCCCGACGGCACCCCGGCGGCGCTGAAGATCGTCCCGCCCGGGGCCGCGCCCGGACTGGAGCGGGCGGCGCTGGCGCACTGGAACGGGTGGGGCGCGGTGCGGCTGCTCGACGACGGCCCCGGCGCGCTGCTGCTGGAGCGGCTGCATCCCGAGGTGTCGCTGCGCTCGCTGCCCGAGGCGAAGGCCCTGCTGGAGGCGGCCGGCACGGTGCGCCGCCTCTGGGTCGAGCCGCCGACCGGTCACGGTTTCGAGACGGTCACCGAGCGGACCGCGCGCCAGGCGGAACCGATGCGTGCCCGCGCCGCGGCCGATCCGGGCCTGGAGCCCCTGGTCTCCGCGGCGCTCGCGGCGCGCGATGAGCTGACCGGCAGCTCCACCGAACTCCTGCTGCTCCACGGGAACTTCCGGCAGAGCAAGGTCCTGGCGGGCGAGCGCGCGCCCTGGCTGGCGGTCGGGCCCGAGCCGCTGGTCGGTGAGCGGGCCTACGATCTCGCGCGTCTGGTGCGCGACCGCGTCGAGGACCTGATCGCCTCCCCCGCGGGTCCGGCGTCGGCGCGGCGCCGGATCAAGAAGCTGGCCGACGCGCTGGACGTGGACCGGGAACGGCTGCACGGCTGGACGCTGTTTCGCGCGGTGGAGTCGGGCACCCGCGCACTGGCGGCGGGCCGCCGCCAGGAGGGCGAGCTGACGCTGGAGTTCGCCGGCTGGCTGTAGACCGTGGGGCCGGGCGTCTTCCGCGCCCGCCCCGGCCGCCCCGGGAGCACGACGGCAGCCCCCGTGCGTCGCCGCGGGGGCTGCCGTGTGCCGCGGCTCAGTTCTGTGCGGTGAGGCGCGCGATCGCCTCGTCGACCGTGAGTTCCTCGCGCTCGCCGGTCCGGCGGTCCTTGAGCTCCAGGACGCCTTCGGCCGAGCGGCGGCCGGCGACCAGGATGTTCGGGACGCCGATCAGCTCGGCGTCGGTGAACTTCACGCCGGGCGAGACACCGGCCCGGTCGTCGACCATGACCCGCAGGCCGGCGGCGGCGAGCCGGTCCGAGACCTCGAGGGCCAGTTCCGTCTGGAGGGCCTTGCCCGCCGCGACGACGTGGACGTCGGCCGGGGCGACCTCGCGCGGCCAGCACAGCCCGTGCTCGTCCGCGGTCTGCTCGGCGAGCGCGGCGACGGCGCGGGAGACGCCGACGCCGTAGGAGCCCATGGTGACCCGGACCGGCTTGCCGTGCTGGCCGAGCACGTCGAGCTGGAAGGTGTCCGCGTACTTGCGGCCCAGCTGGAAGATGTGGCCGATCTCGATGGCACGGTCCAGCTTGAGGCCGGCGCCGCACTTGGGGCAGGGGTCGCCCTCCTCGACGACGACCACGTCGAGGTACTCGTCGACCTCGAAGTCGCGGCCGACGACGACGTTCTTCACGTGGGTGCCGGGCTTGTTGGCACCGGTGATCCAGGACGTGCCGGGGGCGACGCGCGGGTCGGCGATGTAACGGACCTTGTCGAGACCCTGCGGGCCGACGTATCCGCGCACCAGGTCGGAGCGGCCCTCGAAGTCCTCCGCGGTGACCAGCTCCACGACGGCGGGGGCCAGGTGCTCACCGAGCTTGCCGAGATCGACCTCGCGGTCGCCGGGCACGCCCACGGCGACGATCTCGCCGTCGATCTTGACCAGCAGGTTCTTCAGGGTCGCGGAGGCGGGCACGCCCAGGTGCGCGGCGAGCGTCTCGATGGTCGGGGTGTCGGGGGTGTCCAGCTCCTCGGCCGGGCCGTGCGCGGATCCTTCCGCCGGGGCGGCCTGGAAGGTGACGGCCTCGGTGTTGGCCGCGTAGTCGCAGGCGGGGCAGTCGACGAAGGTGTCCTCACCGGCCGGGGCGGGGGCCAGGAACTCCTCGGAGGCGGAGCCGCCCATGGCGCCGGAGATGGCGGAGACGATGCGGTAGTCGAGGCCGAGCCGCTCGAAGATGCGGATGTAGGCGCCGCGGTGCAGCCGGTACGCCTCGGCGAGGCCCTCGTCGGTGGTGTCGAAGGAGTACGAGTCCTTCATCTGGAACTCGCGTCCGCGCAGCACCCCGGCGCGCGGGCGGGCCTCGTCCCGGTACTTGGTCTGGATCTGGTACAGGATCACGGGCAGGTCCTTGTAGGACGTGATCTGGTCCTTGACGACCTGGGTGAAGATCTCCTCGTGGGTGGGGCCGAGGAGGTAATCGGCGCCCTTGCGGTCCTTCAGCCGGAACAGCAGCTCGCCGTACTCTTCGTAGCGGCCGCTGGCCTCGTACGACTCCTTGGGGAGCAGCGCGGGCAGCAGGACCTCCTGGCCGCCGATGGCGTCCATCTCCTCGCGCACGACGCGGGTGATGTTCTCCAGGACCTTCTTGCCGAGCGGCAGCCAGGTCCAGATCCCGGCGGCGGTGCGACGAACGTATCCGGCCCGGACGAGCAGCTTGTGGTTGAGCGTCTCGGCGTCCGCCGGGTCGTCGCGCAGTGTCTTGATCATCAATCGGGACATGCGCTGGACCTGGGCCATGATGAACTCCTGCTCGGAAAGGGTGATGAGCAGGAGGTTAGCCGGGCGGCCCGGCCGGGCGGAAATCGATTGGTGCCCCGGTCCGTCCCGCACACGGCTCCCGGCCCGTCCCTGGCGCGGCTCCCCCGCCGCTCCCCGCACGACTCCAGGTCCGTCCCGCGCGGTTCCCCGATCCCCCGCCTGCTTACGGCGCCTGCCCTTCGCGGCGCAGTGGGAGCGGCGCTCCCATCACCGCGTACGGCTTGGGGGCACTGGGGAAGTGCACCTGCCGGGCCAGGTCCCGGTAGCCCAGACTGCGGTACAGGCCGCGGGCCGGGCTGTCCGTGTCGATCGCGGAGAGGATGGAGCGGGGCTGGTCGGCGGCGTCCGTGAGGGTGGTGATCAGGGAGCGGCCGATGCCTCGGTTCTGGAACGCGGGCAGGACGTGCAGTTCGGTGATGACGAAGGAATCGTCCAGCCAGTGCGCGGAGCCGGTGGCGCGGAGGTAGGGCTCGACGACGGTGGACCACCAGTGGGCGCGTTCGTTGGGCATGCCGTAGACGAAGCCGACGAGCCGGCCGTCGGGGGTGGTGGCGCCGAGGGCGCGGGCGTGCGGGTGGTCGAGATGCCGCAGGACGATATGGCGGCGTACCTCGACCTCTTGCGGGCCGAGGCCGAAGGCGACGGCCTGCACGGCGAGCGCCTCGTCCACGCGCGCGGCGAGATCGACCGGGCCGATCCGGACGCTGGGAGTGCGGGGTCCGTCCCCGGGAACTGCTGCCATGGGCCGACCCTACTGGCCGCGACGGGGTGGGTGGAACGGCCGGGTGGCCGGGCCCCGGCTCTCGTGCGTGGCCGGCCCCCGGCCCGTGCGTGCCCGCTCCGTCGGCCGTCGGCCGGTCAGAACAGGACGCTCATGAACGCGCCGGTCTCGCGGAAGCCGACCCTGGCGTAGGCCCGGCGGGCGGGGGTGTTGAAGTCGTTCACGTAGAGGCTGACGACGGGGGCGACGTCCGCCAGCGCATAGCGCAGGACCGCCGCCATGCCGGTCTCCGACAGGCCGCGTCCACGGTGTTCGGGGGCGACCCAGACGCCCTGGATCTGGCATGCCTGCGGGGTGGCCGCGCCGATCTCCGCCTTGAAGACGACCTCGCCGTCCTCGATCCGGGCGAACGAACGGCCGGCGCCGATGAGTTCGGCGACACGTGCCTGGTAGAGGAGTCCGCCGTCGCCCGCGAGCGGGGAGATGCCGACCTCTTCGGTGAACATCGCCACGCAGGCCGGCATCAGAACGTCCATCTCGTCCTTGCGGATGCGGCGGACCAGGGGATCGGGGGCGATGTCGGCGGACGGGCTCTCGGTGACCATGAGCGGCTGGTGGGCGCGGACCTCGCGGGCGGGGCCCCAGCCGGGTTCGAGCAGCCGCCAGAGCTGAGCGGTGGGTTCGGCGGGGCCGACGATCGAGGAGCAGCGGCGGCCGGCCCGGCGGGCGCGGTCGGCGAAGGCCCTGACGGCCTCGGGGCACGCGCAGATCGGTACGAGGTTGGCGCCCGAGTAGCACAGCGAGCGCAGCCGCCCGTCGGCGTACCAGCCCCACATCTCACCGCCGAGGCGCCAGGGGTCGAGCCCCGCGACCCGGACCCGGGACGTCACGAAGGCATTGGCGACGGGGTCGCTCTCCAGAACGGCGAGAGCGGCGCCGAGGTCGCTGGGTTCGAGGACCCGGGTGGTCGTCTGCGTCAACACGAGGGGGCCTCACCATGCGGTCTGCTGATTTCCGCACTGTACCCAAAGAGGCTGTGCCGCGCCGCCCCGGCGGGGGACCGGGACCGCGCGACGGGACGGGTCCGGTCACGACGCGGCGCCCCGCCGGGCGGAGGTCCGTCCGGCGGGGCGCCGTGGTGCGTGCGAATCCCGGCGGCCACGCCCGGACACCCCGGACGCGAGTACGCGCGGGTCCCGGCGGCCGTGCGGCGGGCTCAGCCGACGGAGACCTCGGGTTCACCGGAGACGACGCCGTCCTTCTCCATCTGCTCGGCGATCTTCATGGCCTCTTCGATCAGGGTCTCGACGATCTTCGACTCGGGCACGGTCTTGATGACCTCGCCCTTCACGAAGATCTGTCCCTTGCCGTTGCCCGAGGCCACACCCAGGTCCGCCTCGCGGGCCTCGCCGGGCCCGTTGACGACGCAGCCCATCACGGCTACGCGCAGCGGGACCTCCATGCCGTCGAGGCCGGCCGTGACCTCCTCGGCGAGCTTGTAGACGTCGACCTGCGCGCGGCCGCAGGACGGGCAGGAGACGATCTCCAGGCGGCGGGGCCTGAGGTTCAGCGACTCCAGGATCTGGATGCCGACCTTGATCTCCTCGACCGGCGGGGCCGAGAGGGAGACGCGGATGGTGTCGCCGATGCCCTCCGAGAGCAGCGCGCCGAAGGCGACCGCCGACTTGATCGTGCCCTGGAAGGCGGGACCGGCCTCCGTGACGCCGAGGTGCAGCGGGTAGTCGCACTTCTCGGCGAGCAGGCGGTAGGCGTTCACCATGACCACCGGGTCGTTGTGCTTCACCGAGATCTTGATGTCGCGGAAGTCGTGCTCCTCGAAGAGGGACGCCTCCCACAGCGCGGATTCGACGAGCGCCTCGGGGGTCGCCTTGCCGTACTTCTGGAGCAGACGGCGGTCCAGGGAGCCCGCGTTCACACCGATGCGGATCGGGGTGTTGTGGTCCTTCGCCGCCTTGGCGATCTCCTTGACCTGGTCGTCGAACTTCTTGATGTTGCCCGGGTTCACACGGACCGCGGCACATCCGGCCTCGATGGCCGCGAAGACGTACTTCGGCTGGAAGTGGATGTCCGCGATCACCGGGATCTGCGACTTCCTCGCGATGGTCGCGAGCGCGTCGGCGTCGTCCTGCGTCGGGCACGCCACGCGCACGATCTGGCATCCCGACGCCGTCAGCTCCGCGATCTGCTGCAGCGTCGCGCCCACGTCCGACGTACGGGTCGTGGTCATCGACTGCACCGACACCGGCGCGTCCCCGCCCACCGCGACCGACCCGACCTGGATCTGGCGGCTGACCCTCCGGTCGGCGAGCTTGGTCGGTACGGACGGCATTCCGAGAGAAATCGCAGTCATGCGCTGAGCATCCCCAAGGTGTGGATCGAGGTCCCGAGTTCGGCGGGCTCCGGCCTCCGAGATTACGGCACCGGGAGCGCCGCCGAGCACACGGCGCCTTGGAGTGCCGCGTTCCGGTACGGCCCGGACACACGCTGTGTGCCGGGCCGTCACCGTTGGTGCACCGGCCGGTCCTCCGGGGGCTTCGGCCGGACGGTCGGTCAGGTTGGTCGGTCAGGTGATCTTGACCGGGTTCACGATGTCGGCGACCAGCACCAGCAGGGTGAAGCAGATGAAGACGCCCGCCACGACGTAGGCGACCGGCATCAGCTTGGCCACGTCGAAGGGGCCGGGGTCGGGCCGCCTGAAGACCCGTGCCACGTTGCGGCGCAGCGCCTCCCAGAGCGCCCCGGCGATGTGTCCGCCGTCGAGCGGCAGCAGCGGGAGCATGTTGAAGAGGAACAGCGAGAGGTTGAAGCCGGCCAGCAGGAACAGCATCATCGCGACCTGGTTCTGCGCCGGTACGTCCAGCGTCATCACCTCGCCGCCGATCCTGGCCGCGCCCACGACGCCCACCGGCGAGTCGGCCGCCCGTTCGCCGTCGCCGAAGGCGGCGTCCCACAGGCCGGGGACCTTGGACGGGAGGGCGATGATCGAGTCGACGCCGTCCTCGATCATGTCTCCCATGCGGACGACCGACTCGCCGAAGGAGAGCGGGATGATCTCGGTCTGTGCGGCGAAGCCGAGGTAGCCCGCCTTGACGTACTCGCCGGGGACGACATCGCCCCTGGAGTCCTTCTTGGCGACCGCGTTCTCCTTGAGCACGGCGTGGAGTGTCTTGTCCTGACCGTCGCGCTGGACGGTGAGGGTGGCCGGGCCGATGGTGCCGCGGATCTTCTCGGAGAGCGTGTCCCAGTCGTCGACCTTCTGGCCGTTGAAGGCGACGATCCGGTCGCCCTTTTGGAGCCCGGCGGCCTGTGCCGGCGAGACCTCGTCGGACTTCTTGCAGGTGTCGCGGTTCTCGCTCTGCGGGATCACGCACTTCTGGACGCCCGCGACCTCGGTGGTCTGGGTCTGGAAGCCGAACGTCATCGCCACGCCGAGGAAGATCCCGACGGCGAGGACCAGGTTCATGAACGGTCCGGCGAACATCACGATGACGCGCTTCCACGGCTTGCGCGTGTAGAAGAGCCGCTTCTCGTCGCCGGGTTCGAGTTCCTCGAAGGCGGCGGAACGGGCGTCCTCGATCATGCCGCGCCACGGAGAGGTGGAACGGGCCTCCAGCCGGCCGTCCGGACCCGGCGGGAACATGCCGATCATGCGGATGTAGCCGCCGGCCGGGATGGCCTTGATCCCGTACTCGGTCTCGCCCTTCTTCCGTGACCAGATCGTCGGTCCGAAGCCGACCATGTATTGCGGGACGCGGATGCCGAAGAGCTTCGCGGTCGACAGGTGCCCGAGTTCGTGCCAGGCGATGGAGAACAGCAGGCCGATGACGAAGACGGCGATGCCGAGAATCGTCAACAGGACCGTCGAAATGCTCATGCGCGCGCCTCCGCTGTCGCCTTCGCCGAGAGTTCACGGGCCCGGGCGCGGGCCCAGGTCTCCGCTTCCAGGACGTCTGCGACCGTGAGCGAAGTTCCCGCGACGGGGGTGCCGTGTTCGGCCACCACCGCCGTGACCGTATCCATGATGCCGGTGAACGGCAGCCTTCCCGACAGGAACGCGTCGACGCATTCCTCGTTCGCCGCGTTGAAGACGGCGGGGGCGGTGGAGCCGAGCATGCCCACGTGCCGGGCGAGTCCCACGGAGGGGAACGCCTCGTCGTCGAGAGGGAAGAACTCCCAACTGGACGCCTTCGACCAGTCGAAGGCGGGCGCGGCGTCCGGGATGCGCCGGGGCCAGCCGATACCGATGGCGATCGGGCCCCGCATGTCCGGGGGCGTGGCCTGGGCGAGGGTGGAGCCGTCGGTGAACTCCACCATCGAGTGCACGTACGACTGGGGGTGGACCACGACCTCGATCCGGTCGAACGGGATGTCGTAGAGGAGGTGCGCCTCGATGACCTCCAGGCCCTTGTTGACGAGGGTGGCGGAATTGATCGTGATGACCGGTCCCATCGCCCAGGTCGGGTGGGCGAGGGCCTCCTCGCGGGTGACGCCCGCCAGCTCCTTCCGGGTGCGCCCCCGGAAGGGTCCGCCGGACGCGGTGACGACGAGTTTGCGCACGTCGGCACGGGTGCCCGCGCCGAGCGCCTGGAAGAGGGCGGCGTGCTCGGAGTCGACCGGGATGATCTGGCCGGGCTTGGCCAGCTCCTTCACCAGCGGGCCGCCGACGATCAGCGACTCCTTGTTGGCGAGGGCGAGGGTGCGGCCCGCGCCGAGGGCGGCGAGCGTGGGGGCGAGGCCGATGGAGCCGGTGATTGCGTTGAGCACGGTGTGGCAGTCGGTGGCGGCGAGCTCGGACGCGGCGTCGGGCCCGGCGAGGATCTCGGGGAGCGGTTCGCCCGCCCCGTACCGCTCGCGCAGCGCCTCGCGGAGGGCCGGTACGGCGTCCGGCGCGAAGACGGCGACGGTACGCACCCGCAGTCGCCGCGCCTGCTCGGCGAGCAGGTCGACCCGTCCGCCCGCGGCGGCGAGGCCGGTGACACGGAACTGGTCGGGGTTGCGCAGCACCAGGTCGATGGCCTGGGTGCCGACGGAACCGGTGGAGCCGAGGATGACGAGATCCCGGCGGCCTTCCGCGGCATCGAAGACGAGGTGCGGGTCGGCAAGGGGGGCAGGGCTGTCGCTCATGACCCCCATTGTTGCCGCATCGGCCGCGGGCGTGGACAGGGTGTCCCCGCTGCCCGGCCGAGCCTGCCCGGTGCGGCCCGTACGACCGGGCGCACGCCGTCGGCCGTACGGGCCGCCGCGGTGTGCGCGGGGCCGGCGGTTCGGGCCGCCCGCTCAGTGCACCGGGCGGCGGACGTCGTCCCCGGTGCTGGGTCCCGGGGTGGCGTCGGCGATCCACGGGCCGTCACCGCTCGGGTCGACGACGCCCTCTTCCAGCCAGGTGTACGCGCCGGACAGGATGCCGTCGACCAGGCGCCGGTCCTGGTCGTCGGTGTTGGACCACAGGCGGGTGAAGAGTTCCTCGACCCGGAGGCGGGCCTGTCGGCAGAAGGTGTCGGCGAGCCGGTACGCCTCGCGGCCGTGGTCGCCGGATGAACGCAGGTGCTCGGCCCGCACGCAGGCGGCGCTCATCGCGAAGAGTTCCGCGCCGATGTCGACGATCCGGCCGAGGAAGCCCTGTTTGGTCTCCATCCGGCCCTGCCAGCGCGACATGGCGTAGAAGGTGGAGCGCGCGAGCTTGCGGGAGCTACGTTCGACGTACCGCAGGTGGGAGGAGAGGTCCGGGTGCCCGGGGTGGGTGAACTCCCCGTACGTGCGGGGCAGTTGTCCCGGGCCGGCGACGAGTTTGGGCAGCCATCGGGCGTAGAAGCCTGCCGCGTTCGCGCCCGCCTTCGCCTTCGCGGAGAGGGGTTTGCCGGGGTCGATGATGTCCCCGGCGACCTTCAGGTGGGCGTCGACGGCCTCCCGCGCGATCAGCAGGTGCATGATCTCGGTGGAGCCCTCGAAGATCCGGTTGATCCGCAGGTCGCGCAGGAGTTGTTCGGCGGGGACGGCGCGTTCGCCCCGGGCCGCGAGGGACGCGGCGGTCTCGAAGCCCCGCCCGCCGCGGATCTGGACGAGTTCGTCGGCCATCAGGCAGCCCGCCTCGGAGCCGTACAGCTTGGCGAGGGCCGCCTCGATCCGGATGTCGTTGCGGTTCTCGTCGGCCATCTGGGAGGCGAGGTCGACCATCGCCTCCAGGGCGAAGGTGGTCGCGGCGATGAAGGAGATCTTGGCGCCGACGGCCTCGTGCCGGGCGACCGGACGGCCCCACTGCTCGCGCACCGCCGACCACTCGCGGGCGATCTTGAGACACCACTTCCCGGCGCCGACGCACATGGCGGGCAGCGAGAGCCGTCCGGTGTTGAGCGTGGTGAGGGCGATCCTGAGCCCCGCGCCCTCGGGTCCGATGCGGTTCGCGGCCGGGACCCGTACGCGGTGGAAGCGGGTGACACCGTTCTCGATGCCGCGCAGGCCCATGAAGGCGTTGCGGTGCTCGACGGTGATGCCCGGGGAGTCCGCCTCCACGACGAACGCGGTGATGCCGCCCTTGTGGCCGTCCGACTCGGGTACGCGCGCCATCACGACGAGCAGGTCGGCGATGACGCCGTTGGTCGTCCACAGCTTCACGCCGTCGAGGACGTAGTCCTCGCCGTCCGGGACCGCCGAGGTGGCCAGCCGGGCCGGGTCGGAGCCGACGTCCGGTTCGGTGAGCAGGAACGCCGAGATGTCGGTGCTCGCCAGCCGGGGCAGGAAGGCGTCCTTCTGCTCCTGGGTGCCGAAGAGCTTCAGCGGCTGCGGTACGCCGATGGACTGGTGGGCGGAGAGCAGCGCGCCGATCGCGGGGCTGACCGAACCGACCAGGGTGAGCGCCTTGTTGTAGTAGACCTGGGTCAGCCCGAGCCCGCCGTACTTCGGTTCGATCTTCATCCCGAGGGCGCCGAGTTCCTTGAGGCCGTTGATCACCTCGTCGGGGATCCGGGCCTCGCGCTCGACGAGGGCGGCGTCGATCCTGGTCTCGCAGAAGTCGCGCAGCCGGGAGAGGAACGCCTCCCCGCGCCGGACGTCGTCCGGGGACGGCAGCGGGTGCGGGTGGATCAGGTCGAGCCGGAAGCGCCCGAGGAAGAGTTCCTTGGCGAAACTCGGCTTGTGCCAGTCCTGTTCGCGGGCGGCCTCGGCCACTCGGCGCGCCTCGCGCTCGGTGATCGCGGGAGTGTTCTTGGGTGCGGATGGGGCGGACATGAGGAACTCACCTCGCCGCAGCGTGGGGATGGGCGGACGCGGCCGGTCCGGGCGGTGGCGGGTGCCTGCCGTGCCGTACCGAACGGTGCTACGTGTCCTGATGTACCCGATGCGCGGGCCCGCCGCCATTCGCGGATGCCGATCGGGTCCGCGACCACCCCAGCGGCCGTTGTCGCCGTGACAGGGCGGCCCGGGAGTGCGCACGGGCAGTCCATGGCTCGCGTCCCGCCTCCCGCCCCGCGCACGCGCACACGGCGGCCGGGAGCGCACGCACGGAGGCGGCCGCAGCCCCCGCACAGTGGGCTGCGGCCGCCTCCGTCGCCGTCCGCTCCACGCTGTCCAGGCGGATGGAGGCGGGCGGTGCCGGTGGACCGGGTGTCGTTCCGGTTCCGGGACTCAGAGAGCGAGGCCGGTGAGGACCAGCACGCGCTCGTAGGTGTAGTCGTCCATGGCGTAGCGGACGCCCTCGCGGCCGACGCCGGACTGCTTGGCGCCGCCGTACGGCATCTGGTCCGCGCGGTAGGAGGGGACGTCGCCGATGATCACGCCGCCGACCTCCAGGGCGCGGTGGGCGCGGAAGGCGGTCTGCAGGTCGTGCGTGAACACACCGGCCTGCAGGCCGTACTTGGAGGAGTTGACCGCGGCGAACGCCTCGGCCTCGCCGTTCACCTTGTGCACGGAGAGGACGGGTCCGAAGACCTCCTCGTGGGAGAGGGTGGCGTCGGCCGGGAGGTCCGCGAGCACGGTCGGCGCGTAGGTGGCGCCGTCGCGCTTGCCGCCGGCGAGCAGGTGGGCGCCGCCCCGTACGGCCTCGTCGACCCAGGACTCGACGCGCTTGGCGGCGTCCTCGCTGACCAGCGGGCCGACGTCGGTGGTGGCGTCGGACGGGTCCCCGGTGACCTGGGCCTCGACGGCCGCGACGATCTTCGGGACGAGCCGGTCGTACACCGAGGCGTCCGCGATGACGCGCTGCACCGAGATGCAGGACTGGCCGCCCTGGTAGTTGGCGAAGGTCGCGATGCGGTTCGCGGCCCAGTCCAGGTCCTCCTCGGAGGCGTAGTCGCCGAGGACGACGGCGGCGGCGTTGCCGCCGAGCTCCAGGGTGCAGTGCTTGCGCGGCACCGACTCCAGGATCGAGTAGCCGACGGGGCCGGAGCCGGTGAAGGAGATGACGGGCAGGCGCTCGTCCTGGACCAGGGCGGGCATCCGGTCGTTGGGGACGGTCAGCACGGACCACGAACCGGCCGGCAGGTCGGTCTCGGCCAGGATCTCGCCCAGGATCAGCGAGGAGATCGGGGTGGCCGGGGCGGGCTTCAGGATGATCGGGGCGCCGACGGCGATGGCCGGGGCGACCTTGTGGGCGCTCAGGTTCAGCGGGAAGTTGAACGGGGCGATACCGAGGACCGGGCCGCGCGGGAAGCGGCGGGTCAGGCCGAGGCGGCCGGTGCCGCCCGCGTCGGTGTCGAGGCGCTGGGCGTCGCCGCCGTTGAAGCGGCGGGCCTCCTCGGCGGCGAACCGGAACACGGAGACGGCGCGGCCGACCTCGCCGCGGGCCCACTTGATGGGCTTGCCGTTCTCGGCGGAGATCAGCTGGGCGATCTCCTCGGTGCGCTCCACCAGGCGCCGTACGACGTGGTCGAGCGCGGCGGCCCGGACGTGGGCCGGGGTCGCGGCGAACTCCTCGCGCACGGCGTGCGCGGCCGCGACGGCCTCCTCGATCTGCGCGTCGGTCGGCACGCCGACGGTGCCGACGAGCCGGCCGTCCCAGGGGTTGGTGACGTCGAAGCTGTCCTCACCGGTGGCCCGGCGGCCGGCGAGCCAGAAGGCGTGGGTGGAAGTCATGGAGGTTCCGGCCCTTCGGAGTCGTGGGGTGTGCTGCACCCCACCGTAGGGCCGAACGTGCGGCCTGGCGTTTGTCCGGCGTGGAGCAGTGCGCCTCGGGCTTGCTACGGATTGTCCGAGGCGTCGCCGGACCGCGGGGGGCGCCGGGGCGCGCCGTGGACGTCGGCGGGCCCGGGGAGGGGCGGCGGGCGGGCCGGACGCCGACGCTATGCCTCGTGCTTCGACGTCCCGTGGCCCGGCGGGGTGCTCGTGGCCTTCAGCGCCAGCCACAGCTCCATCCGCACGTCCGGGTCGTCCAACGAGCGGCCGAGGATCTCCTCCACCCGGCGCATCCGGTAGCGCAGGGTGTGGCGGTGCACGCCCAGGTCCGCCGCGGCGGCGTCCCACTGGCCGTGGTGGGAGAGCCAGGCGCGCAGCGAGGCGACCAGGTCGCCGCGTCCCTTCGCGTCGTGCTCCCGCAGGGCCCTGAGCATTCCGTCGGCGAAGGCGCGTACGGCGTCGTCCGCCAGCAGCGGCAGCACGGAGCCGGCCACCAGTTCCTCGTGCTCCACCAGCGCCCTGCCCCGGCGCCGGGCCACCGACAGGGCCTGCTCGGCCTGTTTGTACGCGGCCGGGACGGTGGTGGGGCCCGCCGGTGCGGAGAGGCCCACGACCACCCGGTCGTCCTCCGTCGTCGCCGGTTCGCGCGTCGGTCGCGCCTCACGGGGCTCCCTGGCCTCCTGGGCCCGCGCATATGCCGTGCAGGCGGCGACCACCGCTCCCCCGTCCGCGGCGAGGACGACGAGCCGTCCGCCCTCGGGCACCGCCAGCAGCGCCTCGCCGGTCCGGAAGGCCGCGGCCTCCAGCGCCTCGCCCAGCGCCACCGGCGCGCGGGGGCCGTCCGCCTCGGCGATGAGCAGCCGGAACGGGGCGTCGAGCAGCTCGCCGTGCAGATCCCCGGCGACGGCCCTGGCGTGGTCCGGCAGGCCGGCGAGCAGCATCCGCAGCACCGCCGCGCCCAGCCTCTGCTCGGCGCCCTGGAGGGAGCGGGAGCGGGCGGTGGTGAGGGTCAGCAGGGCGACCGCGGAGTGCACGGCGTACCGCTCGGCGGTGCCCAGTGCCGCGCCGGTGCCGACGGCCAGCGCGCCCCGGACCCGGCGGCCGGTGCCCAGGGTCTGGAGCTCGACCCGGTCGTCGGTACTGCCGACGACCACACTGGCCGGGGCGGGGCGTTCGCGCAGCCGCTCCACGTCGGGCGTGAGCCGGGCGGCCCGGCGGGCTGCCCACTCGGGGGCCGCGGCGACGACGGCGCCCGAGGTGTCGTAGAGCGCGGCCCAGCCGTCGACGTGCGCGGCGAGCCGGGCGAGGAGTTCACCGGGGCCGTCGCCCGACAGCGCGGCCTTCGTCAGCTCCCGCTGGGCGGCGAACCCGGCCGTCACCGCCCGGTACTGCTCGGCGGCGATCGCCGAGGAGACGGCCTTGGCGATGGCGATGAACGGGGTGCGGCGCGGCACTTCGAGCAGCGGGAGGCCCGCCTCCTCGGCTGCGTCGATCAGGGCCCGGGGCACCTCGTCGTAGTTGACGCCGACGGCGAAGCCCAGGCCGACGACCCCGGCCCCGGCCAGCCGCCGCACGTACCGCCGCATCGCCTCGGGGTTCTCGGCGTCCAGGTTGGTGGCGGTGACGAGCAGGAACTCGCCGCCCTCCATGTACGGGACCGGGTCGGGCAGCTCGCTGGCGTGGGCCCAGCGGACGGGCACGTCGAGCCGGCCCGCCCCCGCACGCACCCTGAGTCTGAGCGCCGAGTGCTGGACGAGCGAGGCGAGAGTGGGGGTCATGGGGACCGTGGGACCTCGGGCAGTCGTTCTTCGCCGTCCCGTACGAACGGCCGCACTCAATTCTGCCAGGACGGCGCAGTCCGCCGCGACGGCTCGGCCGCACCAGCACGATCCCGCGCACGGACCGGGGCCGCCCCGTGCGCCTTCGCTCGGGCTCTGTACGCCTTCGGTCAGTCGCCCAGCCGCACCAGCAGGGGCGGCGCGTGCTCGCCGTCGACCGTCGTCAGGGAGAGGACCGCGTGCCCCGGGGGCAGTTCGTAGGCGAGCGCGGAGGCGGACCAGCGTTCGCGTTCCACCTGCCGCACGGTCACGGCGTCGACGGTGACCGCCTTGCCGGTGGCGAGCTTGCGCAGCGCGTGCATGGCCCGGGTGAACGGCTGGTCGGCGAAGACCCCGTGCTGGGCCACCTCGCGGACCGAGACCCATTCCTTGCCCCAGGTCTCCGCGAACCGCTTCCCGTCCCACGTGGTGACGCCCGAGAAGATCATCCCGCAGCCCACCGCGCCCAGCAGGGACGCGTGCAGGCCCTCGGGAACGTCGTCGATGGTGCGCAGCGCGAGCACCGCACCGGCGTTCAGCGGCCTGAGACCCCTGAGCCCCTGGACGGTCCGGGCGGTGATGGTGTGGGTCGCGTCGTCCAGCACCAGACAGGCGAAGACCGACCGGTCGGCCCGGGTCTCGGCCATCGCGTTGAACTGCGCGAGGACGAGGCGGGCCAGCACCCTGGACGCTGCGGCGTGGGCGCGTTCGGGGAGGTCGATCCGGACCCTGAGCGGATGCTGTCCGAGGGCACGGAGGGAGAAGGGCCGGGCGTCCTCCCCGGTCGCGAAGAACCCGGCGAACGCGGGCCGGTCGAGGAGGGCGACGCGGTCGGCGAGCACTGACGCGGGGTCTCCCCCGGCGCCCGCCTGCCGGATCCGGGCATCGAGCTCGCGGAGCATCGCGGCATGACCCCCCGCCTCCAGCGCGCGCCGCAGTCCGCCGAGGGCCGTCTCGTCCCCCGCGAGCAGTTCCCGCAGTTCGGGGACGGGCGGGAAGTGTCCGTGGACCGTCCGGTAGGGGCCGAGCAACTGCCCCAGCGCCAGGGCCGCGCGCCGTCCGTCCAGCTCGGGAACGTCTCCGGCCAGCCCTTCCGCGAGGGTGGCCGCGGCCTCGTCGGGATCGGTCGATCCGCCGTACAGGTCGAAGTCGTGGACGGACGAGGGGTCGCCGATCCTGACGACGACGTCGTACGCGTCGTCGGGGCCCAGGGGCGTGCCCGCGGCGCCGACGGCGAGCACCGCCGCCTCGCCCGTCAGTGCCTGGAGGGCCAGCGTCTCCACGACGGGGCGCACCAGCCCCGTCGTCTTGCCCGCTCCGGGCGGGCCGACCGCCAGCAGGGACGTCCCCAGCACGGCGGGGTCCAGGGCGACGCCCGAGCCGCGGCGCGCGTAGGGGTTGCGTTCGTCGTCCGCGCAGCCGCCGATGCGGACCTGTCCGGTCAGCAGGTCGTGGCGGGCGGCGCGCAGGGGGAGGTCGCGGCGGCCCGAGGGGTGCAGGAAGGCGTCGGCGCCCCGGCGCACCACCGTCTCGTCGAAGGACGCCGGGCCGTCGTGACGGGACCGGGCCCGCGTCCAGGCGTGCTGGACGCGCACGCAGTCCACGTCGTTGAGGCGTCCGGCGCGCACGGCCGAGGCGAGCACGTCCGCCGCGGCGGTGAGCCCCGCGGCGCGCAGCGCGGGCCACTGAGCGGCGTCCGTTCCAAAGACGGGCGACGGGCCCTGCCCGGTCGCCGGTGGGACGGCCGCCGCAGAGGCGGCTGCCGGGCGGTCGCCCGCCGGACGCGTGGCCGCGCGGCGCGCCGACCGGGCGCGGAACGCGGCCTGCCAGCGTCCGGCCCGGGCGAAGGGCCATACGACCGCGGCGACGACCAGGGCGTACGCCCCGTAGGCGACCAGCGCCGCCAGATACGCGCTGCCGCCGCCCTGCAGCCAGCTCTGCGGGATGAGGTAGAAGACGACGTCCAGCAGGGGCACCGTGCCGTTCCAGACCAGCCACAGGGCGAACAGGGCCCCGAGGCCCGAGATCCACAGCCGGGCCCGGTCCGTGTTCGCTCCCGCCCAGTGACGCAAGAGCCCGGACCAGTGCCCGACGCGAGCGGCCCAGAGCCCGGCGAGCAGCACCAGCGCCTGGTAGTAGAGCGTCTCCACGCTGTACGCGGCGGCCGGGACGTAGCCCGCCCGCAGCGTCTCGAACACCCACCAGTCCCCCGGCGTGAGCGCCACCAGGGGCACCTTGACGTACGGGATGCGGAAGTCCGCGAGCAGCGCCCAGACCAGCAGCCAGAGGCCCAGGGTGATCAACGGCCCCAGCAGGGAGGGCCGGGGCGGCTTCTCGGCGGGGCGCGGCACGTATCCGTACCGCCAGATGCCCGGCGCGGCGGCGGGGCGCAGGGTGTTCAGCCACTCGGCGACCGACGGCCCGGCGGGGGGAGGTCCCGCGGGCATCGGCGGCGCGGCCGGGGGCGGCCCCGCGGGCCTGGGCGGGACGGCGGGCGGCGGTCCGGCCGGGCGCGGCACCGGATGCCGGGACGCGCCGGGAGCGATGTGCGCCCGTTCCGGCGCGTCCTCGTCCCGCGCACCGTGCACGTCACCGCCCACGCCCCGCGCGCCCTGCACGTCGTCGCTCTTCATGAACCGTTGCCCCCCTGACCGGCCGGGTCCGTCCGCTGCCCCGGTCAATCTAGTGCCCCTCCCGGCAACGTCCGCCCCGCGCGCCGCCCGGCGCGCACGGCGGTTGCGGCGGGGCTCCCGGACGGCGGCCGTACGGGCGATGTTCCGGCGTCCCGGGACCCTGTCCCCGTGCGTGCTATGTCCGCGACGGACAACGCCGCGCGGCCACCACTCCCGAACGGAACATGCCGGACGTCCGGTCACGCCCCTAGCCTGCAGGCAGAGAAGCGTCCCAAACACCCCACAGGAGCCCCGCATGACCTCTCTTCCGCAGGAGCGCCGCCTCGTCACCGCCATTCCCGGCCCGAAGTCGGTGGAGCTTCAGGCCCGCCGTACCGCGACGGTGGCCGCAGGCGTGGGCTCCACCCTGCCGGTGTTCGCCGCGCGCGCCGACGGCGGGATCATCGAGGACGTGGACGGCAACCGTCTGATCGACCTCGGTTCCGGCATCGCCGTCACGTCGGTGGGCGCCTCCGCCGAGGCCGTCGTACGCCGCGCGTCCGCCCAGCTCGCCGACTTCACCCACACCTGTTTCATGGTCACGCCGTACGAGGGCTACGTCGAGGTCTGCGAGCGGCTCGCCGAGCTGACGCCCGGTGACCACGCCAAGAAGTCCGCGCTGTTCAACTCGGGCGCCGAGGCCGTCGAGAACGCCGTCAAGATCGCCCGCGCGTACACCAAGCGCCCCGCGGTCGTCGTCTTCGACCACGGCTACCACGGCCGCACGAACCTGACGATGGCGCTGACCGCCAAGAACATGCCGTACAAGCAGGGCTTCGGCCCGTTCGCGCCCGAGGTCTACCGGGTGCCGGTGGCGTACGGCTACCGCTGGCCGACCGGTGCCGAGAACGCCGGGGCCGAGGCGTCCGCCCAGGCCATCGACCAGATCACCAAGCAGATCGGCGCGCAGAACGTCGCCGCGATCATCATCGAGCCGGTGCTCGGCGAGGGCGGGTTCATCGAGCCGGCCAAGGGCTTCCTCCCGGCGATCGCGCAGTTCGCCAAGGACAACGGCATCGTCTTCGTCGCGGACGAGATCCAGTCCGGCTTCTGCCGTACCGGCCAGTGGTTCGCCTGCGAGGACGAGGGCATCGTCCCGGACCTGATCACCACCGCCAAGGGCATCGCGGGCGGTCTGCCGCTGTCCGCCGTGACCGGCCGCGCCGAGATCATGGACGCCGCGCACGCCGGCGGCCTCGGCGGCACCTACGGCGGCAACCCGGTGGCCTGCGCCGGTGCGATCGGCGCCATCGAGACGATGCGCGAGCTGGACCTGAACGGGAAGGCGAAGCGCATCGAGGAGATCATGAAGGGCCGGCTCGCCGAGATGCAGGCGAAGCTGCCGAACGGCGACGTCATCGGCGACATCCGCGGTCGCGGCGCCATGATCGCGATCGAGCTGGTGAAGTCCGGTTCGAAGGACCCGAACCCGGAGGCCGCCGCGAAGCTGGCCAAGGCGTGCCACGCGGAGGGCGTTCTGGTCCTCACCTGCGGCACGTACGGCAACGTCCTGCGCTTCCTGCCGCCGCTGGTCATCGGCGAGGACCTGCTGAACGAGGCGCTCGACATCCTCGAACAGAGCTTCGGAAGCATCTGACCCGTGCGACCCCCGGCCCGGTCCGCGGCCCTGCGCGCGGGGACGGTCCGGGGGCCTCGTGAGGGCTGTGAAGAACGTGTGCGGGGCCGATGGCGGGATCCGATTCCGGCTGTCGGTCCCCCTCCGGCTGCCGTACGGTTTCGGCAGATGAGAGAAACACCCCGCCCGCAGGGGACTGCGGGCGACGCCGGGCCGGAGCTTTCCCGGCACCGTCCCGGCCGTGCCTTCGCGCACACCACTGGAGCCTTCGGCTCCGGAACTCCTCACCGATCGGATGACCGCTCGCCCCAGACCCCCCGGGGCGCGCGGTACACCGGTCCGGCCGGCCGTCCCGGAACCTCCCCCCCTGTTCCGGGACGGCCGGCCCTTCTCGTTTTCCTGGCCTCGGGTCTTCTGGCCCTCTTCGCGCTCGTCACCTGGCAGGTCGCAACCGACGGGCCGCTGCGCGGGGCGGACGAGCGGGCCGCCCGGGCCGTCGTCGGACACGGCCCCGCCCCGCTGACCGAATTCCTCGCCGATCTCGGCAACACGCAGGTCGCGCTCCCCGTGCTGGGGTGCGCGATCGTGTGGGCGCTGCTGCGCGGGGAGCGACGCGGAGCCTTGTACGCGGCACTCGCCATGGCCGCGGTGCCGCTGCTGATCGTCCCGTTGAAGCACTGGATCGCCCGCCCCGGGCCGCTGACCGCGGCCACCGGCTACTACCCCTCCGGCCACGCGGCGACGGCCGCGGTGGCGTACGGCGCGGCGGCGCTGCTCGCCGCGCGGTGCCTGCGGGGAGCGCGGGGCACAGAGGACACGCGGGACCCGGCGGGCGTGCGGGGCGCGCTGCGGACATGGATGATGCCCGTCGCCGCCGTCGTGCTGACCACGGGGACGGGCATCGGTCTGGTGCTGCGCGGCTACCACTGGCCGCTGGACGTGCTGGGCAGTTGGTTCCTGTCCGGGCTGCTGCTCCTGCCGTCGGCCCCGGGGGGCCGCGCCGGGCGCGGGACGGGCTCCGGAGGGCCTGGGCGCCGCGCCGGGCGCGGGGGCGGCCGAAACAGGTGTCGAAGTTCTTCGAGAGCTCCCCGTTGTCGAAGCGGTCCCAGTTGACCGACCACGTCATCAGCCCGCGCGTCGCCCGTGACTGGCACTTCCCCGCAGCGCCACCGCCCACTTCCTGACGTTATGTCATCTCCGGCCTCTCTCGGCCCTGACGGCCGCCGCTTCGTGCATGGCGAGTTCGAGGAGTGCCGCGTCGTTGAGCGTTCCCGAACCGTCCGGCGGAATCAGCCAGCGCACTGCGCCGACGACCCGTCGGCCCGGATGCGGCACGACGATCCAGGTGCCCCGGCCCGCACCGCGCACCCCGGTGCCGATCCAGCCGTCGACGGTGCCCGGCGGCACGAAGAAGCCCGTGCGGGCGTCGCCGAAGTCGCAGAGGACCGGCCCCGGCCGGTCGACGAGACGGGTGAGCACGTCGAACGTGGGATGCCCCAGCTCCCCGGGAAGAATCAGCACGTCCCAGCGCCTGCCTGCGGGAAGGAGCGCGACCCCCCTGGGATCGCGCTCCCACACCCACCGACAGGCGTCCGGGTCGGGCGCCACCGACACGAGCCACTTGACCGCTGCCCCGACCCCCGCGCCAGCCATGACCGGCCCTCCGTTCCGCATCGACCGGCTCCGTGTCGCCGGTGCGTCCACACGGGGAGAGAGGGGTGACGCCGTTCCATTACGCGAGTTGACCGCCCAGTGACAGTGATCCGGGTCACACCACCGAGCAGCCCGTTCGCCGTTCGGTCCGCTCGTGGAGCGACCGGTTCGTGCGTCGGCCTGTCCGCCGGACCCCGTTCACGGGGCGACCGGCTCGCGCGTCGGCGTTCAGCTGTCGAAGCCGAGCCCCAGCCGGTCCATGGTCCGCAGCCACAGGTTGCGGCGCCCGCCGTTGGCGTCCGCCCTGGCCAGGGACCTCTTGGTGAGTTCGATCCCGGCCCAGGCGAAGGGCTCCGGCGGGAACGGCATCGGCTTGCTGCGTACCATCTCCAGGTCGGTCCGCTCGTTGCGCGCACCCGCCAGCAGGTCGAGCGTCACCTCGGCCCCGAACCGGGTGGCCCCCACGCCGAGCCCGGTGTACCCGGCGGCGTAGGCGACCCTCCCCCGGTGGGCGGTGCCGAAGAACGCGGAGAAGCGGGAACAGGTGTCGATCGCCCCGCCCCAGGCGTGGGTGAAGCGGATCCCGGCCAGTTGCGGGAAGCACTCGAAGAACTGGTCCGCGAGCTTGTGGAAGGTCTCCGGACGCTGGTCGAGGGCGGCGCTCAGCCGACCGCCGTACGGATAGATCATGTCGTAGCCGCCCCACAGGATCCGGTTGTCCGCCGACAGCCGGAAGTAGTGGAACTGGTTGGCGCTGTCCGCCAGCCCCTGCCGGTTTTGCCAGCCGATCGATTCGAGCTGTCCGGCGCTGAGCGGTTCGGTCATCAGCGCGTAGTCGTAGACCGGGACGGTGTACGGGCGCACGCGCCTGACCAGCGACGGGAAGACGTTCGTGCCGAGGGCCACGTGCCGGGCGAACACCCTCCCGTGCCGGGTACGGACGGTCATTCCCCCGCCGGCCCCGGCCAGTGAGAGGCCGGGAGTGTTCTCGTACATCCGCACGCCCAGCCCGAGACAGGCCCGCTTCAGGCCCCAGACCAGCTTGGCGGGGTTCAGCATGGCGACCCCGCGCCGGTCCCACAGCCCGCCCAGGAACGTGGGCGAGTCGACCTCGGCGCGCACCGCGTCGCGGTCCAGGAACTCCAGCCCGGTGAAGCCCTGCCGCTCGGCCTCCTCGTGCCAGGTGCGGAGTTCCTCCAGCTGGTGCGGCTGCGTGGCGATATCGATCTCGCCCGTGCGCTCGAATTCGCAGTCGATGGTGTACCGGGCGACGGCCTCCTCGATGGCGTCGAGATTCCGCGCGCCCAGGTCCTCCAGCTTCTCGATCTCGTCGGGCCAGCGCTCCAGGCCGTTGGGCAGGCCGTGCGTCAGGGAGGCGGCGCAGAATCCGCCGTTGCGCCCCGAGGCGGCCCAGCCCACCTCGCGACCCTCGATCAGGACCACGTCCCGCGCCGGGTCGCGTTCCTTGGCGATCAGCGCGGTCCACAGGCCGCTGTAGCCGCCGCCGACGACGAGGAGGTCGCAGTGCTCGTCACCGGTGAGCGCGGGCAGCGCCTCGGGCCTGCCGGGGTCGTCCAGCCAGAACGGTACCGGGCTCGTGTCGGAGAGTGAGAGTGATGATGCAGCGGTACGCATGGCTTCTGGGGCCATGGTTTCCAACTCCTTCGGGGCTTTCCGTAGCGCGCCCGCGTTCGCCGTCCGTCGGACGTCAGCGGGCGCTGTTCCTCCGCCGGTTCGCGATGAGCTGGCCGGCGACGACCACCAGGACGGCGATGACGAACATGGCCGTTCCGATGACGTTGATCTGCACGGGCGTGCCGCGTTGCGCCGATCCCCAGACGAACATGGGGAAGGTCACGGTCGAGCCCGCGTTGAAATTGGTGATGATGAAATCGTCGAAGGAGAGCGCGAAGGCGAGCAGCGCTCCCGCCGCGATCCCGGGGGCGGCGATCGGCAGCGTCACGCGCAGGAAGGTCTGCACGGGCCCCGCGTACAGGTCGCGGGCCGCCTCCTCCAGCCGCGGGTCCATCGACATCACCCGCGCCTTCACCGCCGTCACCACGAAGCTCAGGCAGAACATGATGTGCGCGATGAGGACGGTCCAGAAGCCGAGCTGCGCCCCCATGTTGAGGAAGAGCGTGAGCAGCGAGGCGGCCATGACGACCTCGGGCATCGCCATCGGCAGGAAGATCAGCGAGTTGATCGCGCCGCGCGCCCGGAAGCGGTAGCGGACCAGGGCGAACGCGATCATGGTGCCCAGGGCGGTCGCCCCGAGCGTGGCCCAGGCGGCGATCTGGAGGGACAGCGACAGCGAGCCGCACATGTCGGCGACTCCGCACGGGTCCTTCCAGGCGTCCGTGGAGAACTGCTGCCAGGCGTAGTTGAAGCGCCCCTTCGGCTTGTTGAACGAGAACACCATGACGACGACGTTCGGAAGGATCATGTACGCGAGGGTCAGCAGACCCGCGATGACGACGAGGTTCCGTCGGATCCAGCGCAGTACGGGCATCAGACCAGGTCCTCCGTCCCGGAGCGGCGGATGTAGACGGTGACCGTGATCAGGACGACCGCCATGAGGATGAAGGAGAGCGCGGCCGCCGTCGGGTAGTCGAGGACGCGCAGGAACTGCGTCTGGATGACGCTGCCGACCATCTTGGTGTCGGTGGAGCCGAGCAGTTCCGCGTTGACATAGTCGCCGCTGGCCGGGATGAAGGTCAGCAGCGTTCCGGAGACGACGCCCGGCATGGAGAGCGGGAAGGTCACCTTGCGGAAGGTGGTGGCGGGGGTGGCGTACAGGTCGCCGGCCGCCTCGTGCAGCCTGCCGTCGATCCGTTCCAGCGAGGTGTAGAGCGGCAGGATCATGAACGGCAGGAAGTTGTACGTGAGACCGCAGACCACGGCCATCGGCGTGGCCAGCACCCGGTCCGACTCGGTCCAGCCGAGCCAGCTGGTGACGTCCAGGACGTGCAGGGTGTTCAGTACGTCGACGACCGCGCCGCCGTCCGCCAGGATCGTCTTCCAGGCCAGCGTGCGGATCAGGAAGCTGGTGAAGAACGGTGCGATGACCAGGACGAGGACGACGTTGCGCCAGCGTCCGGCCTTGAACGCGATGAGGTACGCGAGCGGGTAGCCGAGCAGCAGGCACAGGAGGGTGGCGGTGCCCGCGTAGAGCAGGGACCGGACGAACTGCGGGTAGTACTCCTTCAGCGCGTCCCAGTACGTCTGGAAGTGCCAGGTGACCTCGAAGCCCTTCTCGAGGGACCCGGTCTGCACGGACGTCGACGCCTGGTAGACGAGCGGCAGCGCGAAGAACACGACGAGCCACAGGATGCCGGGGAGCAGCAGCCAGTACGGGACGAGGCGTCTGCGGGCGGAGACCTTGCGGATCTCCGGTTCGGTGACGGGCGCGGCGGGGGGCGCCTCCTCGGTGACGGTCACGCCGCGTCCTCCACCGTCTCCACACCGGCGTCGATGTCCTGGTCGGCGTCGAGCCCGAACGTGTGCGCGGGGTTCCAGTGCAGGACGACCTCGGTGCCGTCCGTGAGTCCGGCGCGCCGCTCGATGTTCTGCTCGTACACCTGGAGCCCCGTGCCCGCCGGGCTGTCCACCATGTACTGGGTGGAGACCCCGATGAAGCTGGAGTCGGTGATCCGGCCGGTGACCCGGTTACGGCCGTCGGCTATCGCGTCCGCCTCGTCGGCGGGGACGACCGAGATCTTCTCCGGGCGCACGCCGAGCAGCAGCCTGCCGCCGTTCACGAGCGGAGCCGTACATCGCTCCCGGGGCAGTCGCAGCTTGCCGCCGCCGGCCGTCACGACGACATCGCCGCCCTCCGCGCCCACGGCGACGATCTCGGCCTCGATGAGGTTGGAGCTGCCGAGGAAGTTGGCGACGAACGTCGTCCTCGGGTTCTCGTACAGATCGGCGGGGGCGCCGAGTTGCTCGACCCGGCCCGCGTTCATCACCGCGACGGTGTCGGCCATGGTCATGGCCTCCTCCTGGTCGTGGGTGACGTGGATGAAGGTGATGCCGACCTCGGTCTGGATGCGCTTGAGCTCCAGCTGCATCTGGCGGCGCAGCTTGAGGTCGAGGGCGCCGAGCGGCTCGTCGAGGAGCAGCACCTGCGGGTGGTTGATCAGGGCGCGGGCGACGGCGACGCGCTGCTGCTGGCCGCCGGAGAGCTGGTGCGGCCTGCGCTTGGCGAAGTCCCCGAGCTGGACGAGGTCCAGCATGTCGGCGACCTGCTTCTTCACCGACTTGATGCCGCGCCGGCGCAGGCCGAAGGCGATGTTCTCGGCGATGTCGAGGTGCGGGAAGAGCGCGTAGCTCTGGAAGACCGTGTTGACGGGCCGCTTGTACGGGGGCAGGTCGGTGATGTCCCGGTCGCCGAGCAGGATCGTGCCGGTGGTCGCCTCCTCCAGGCCCGCGATCATGCGCAGGGTGGTGGTCTTGCCGCAGCCGGACGCGCCGAGGAGCGCGAAGAAGGAACCCTGCGGGACGGTCAGGTCGAGCGGTTTGACGGCGGTGAAGGAGCCGTACGTCTTGCTGATCCCGGTGAGGCGGACATCGCCGCCTGTCTGCTGCTGTGTCATGGGTCGCGGTCCCAGTGGTGTCAGGTCCCAGTGGTGTTCAGGGGAGATTCGGTCAAAAGGGGGTCGTGCGGCGGTGGGGACGGCCGGGAGCCGGTGGACGTGGTCACCGGCGAGGACGGCCGGAGCACCGACGCGTACGGCCGGAACGCCGAGGGAAGCGGCCGGGCTCCGGCAGGAGCGGTCAGGCTCCGATGAGCTTGGCGAACTTCTCCTCGTACGCCGTCTCCTCCTGCGCGCTGAGCGAGCGGAAGGCGTGCGACCTGGCGGCCATCTCCTCGTCCGGGAGGATCAGGACGTTGTCGGCCATCGCCTTGTCGATCTTCGCCAGCTCGTCGCGGACCCCGTCGACCGGGCAGACGAAGTTGATGTACGCGGCGAGCCGGGCGGCGACCTTCGGCTCGTAGTAGTAATCGATGAGCTTCTCGGCGTTGGTCTTGTGCCGGGCGTTCACCGGGACGAGCAGGTTGTCGCTGGATATGACGTAACCGGCGGCCGGGATGGCGTACTTGATGTCCGGATTGCCCGCCTGGAGCTGGATGATGTCCCCGGCCCAGGCGACGCAGGCGGCGATGTCGCCCTTGTCGAGGTCGGCCGTGTAGTCGTTGCCGGTGAAGCGCCGGATCTGCCCCCGATCGACGGCCTTCTGGATCCGGCCGATCGCGGCGTCGTAGTCGGCGTCGGTGAACGACCGGGGGTCCTTGCCCATGTCGAGCAGGGTCAGGCCGATGGAGTCGCGCATCTCCGAGAGGAAGCTGACCCGTCCCTTCAGCTTCGGGTCGTCGAGCAGTTGGGTGACGGAGTCGACCTTGCGGCCCCCGGTCGCCTTCGCGTTGTAGGCGATGACGGCGGGGATGCCCGCCCACGGGTAGGAGTGGGCGCGGCCCGGGTCCCAGTCCGGAGAGCGGAACTGGGCGGAGAGATTCGCGTAGGCGTGCGGCAGGTTCGACGCGTCGAGGCGCTGCGCCCAGCCGAGCCGGACGACGCGGGCGGCCAGCCAGTCGGTGACGCAGATGATGTCGCGTCCGGTGTCCTGGCCGGCCGCCAGCTGCGGCTTGACCTTCCCGAAGAACTCGACGTTGTCGTTGATGTCCTCGGTGTACTTGACCCGGATCCCGGTGCGTTTCGTGAACGCCTCCAGGGTGGGCCGGTGCTTGCCGTCGTCGGTGACGTCCATGTACTCGGTCCAGTTGGAGAAGTTCACCTGCTTCTCCTCGGCCGAGTGGTCGTCGGACGCCTCGGCGGCGTCCCCGTCCCGCTTCGCGGGCGGGATGCCGCACGCGCTCAGCATGCCCAGTCCGCCGATCGTGAGCGCCCCCAGGCCGGAGGCGCGGAGCAGCGACCGGCGGGCCAGGGCGCCCCGGCCGCCGGTCATGCTGCGCCGCATCGCGGCCACTTGGGCCGCGGAGAGGCGCTCGGGCGGGTAATGCTCCATACGCGTTGCCCTTTCGGATGGGTGAGGCCGGGGCCGGCCGGGCTATCGGTCTCCGAAGATCGTGCGGTGCCAGTCCTTGCGGGCGACCGCGGTGTTGTCGTACATGACGTGCTTGATCTGCGTGTACTCCTCGAAGGAGTACGACGACATGTCCTTGCCGAAGCCGCTGGCCTTGTACCCGCCGTGCGGCATCTCGCTGATGATCGGGATGTGGTCGTTGACCCATACGCAGCCCGCCTTGATCTCGCGGGTGGCGCGGTTCGCCCGGTACAGGTCGCGGCTCCAGGCGGAGGCGGCGAGTCCGTACGGGGTGTCGTTGGCGAGGCGGATGCCCTCGTCGTCGGTGTCGAAGGGCAGCACGACCAGGACCGGGCCGAAGATCTCCGACTGGACGATCTCGCTGTCCTGGGCGGCGCCGGTGATCAGGGTCGGCCGGTAGTAGGCGCCGTCCGCGAGGTCACCGCCGGGGGCCTCGCCGCCGGTGACGACGGTGGCGTACGCGCGGGCGCGGTCGACGAACCCGGCGACCCGGTCCCGCTGGATGTGACTGATCAGCGGGCCGAGGTCGGTGGACGGGTCGAACGGGTCGCCGAGCCGGACGGTCTCCATCAGCTCCGCGACACGGCGCACGAAGGCGTCGTACAGCGGGCGCTGGACGTAGGCGCGGGTGGCGGCGGTGCAGTCCTGGCCGGTGTTGATGAGCGCCCCGGCGACCGCACCGTTGGCCGCGGCCTCCGGGTCGGCGTCGTCGAAGACCACGAAGGGGGCCTTGCCACCGAGTTCGAGGTGGAGCCGCTTGACGGTGGAGGTGGCGATCTGCGCGACCCGCTTGCCGACGGCGGTGGACCCGGTGAAGGAGGTCATGACGACGTCGGGGTGGCCGACGAGGTGCTCGCCCGCTTCCTTCCCCGCACCGGTGACGATGTTGATCACGCCGTCCGGAATGCCCGCCTCGGTGGCCGCCTGCGCGAACATCAGTGAGGTCAGCGGGGTGATCTCGGCGGGCTTGAGCACGATGGTGTTGCCCGCGGCGATCGCCGGGAGGACCTTCCACGCGGCCATCTGGAGCGGGTAGTTCCAGGGCGCGACGGAGCCGATGACGCCGATCGCCTCACGGCGTACGTACGAGGTGTGGTCGCCGTCGTACTCGGCCGCCGACTTGCCCTCCAGGTGGCGGGCGGCGCCCGCGAAGAAGGAGGTGTTGTCGATGGTGCCGGGCACGTCGAACTCGGTGGACAGCTTGATCGGCTTGCCGCACTGGAGGGACTCGACGTACGCGAAGTCGTCGGCCTGCTCGGCGAGCACGGCGGCGAAGCGGTGCATCACCTCGGCCCGTTCGGCGGGCGTCGCGCCCGACCAGCCGGGGAACGCCTCGCGGGCGGCCGCGACGGCCGCGTCGACGTCGGCGGTGCCCGCCAGTTCGTAGGTGTACACCGTCTCGCCCGTGGCCGGGTCCACCACGTCGTGGCTGCGTCCCGATGTGCCGGGCCGCAGCTTTCCGCCGATGTACTGTGCGCCGTCCGCGAACCGGTCGCGCACCTGGATGCTGTTGCCCATGACGCTCTCCTCCGCCGCGTGCGCAGAAAGCGGGCGGCGTAGCTCCTTCTCGATTTGAGTGCCGATCCTGGCAGAGGCACTGAAGCCCAACAAGTGATTCCGTTGTTGCCTTTTGGTTACGCAACGGAATCCTTCGACCATGTGTCGCGTGGACGCGAAATTAACGGGACGGAGTGTCAGTGGCGGATGCCAGACTCGCATGCCATGGGACACATGGACGATCTCCTGGCGCGGACCCGGCGCGGCGAGAAGGTGAAGTACCTGCACTTCTGGGGGCACCGCCCGTTGCCCGACGGGCGCGTCGGCGCGAGCTGCCTGAGTCAGTGGTGGCCGTCGCCGTTCGAGGTCGACGGTGTGCGGTACGCGACGGCGGAGCACTGGATGATGGCCGCCAAGGCACGGCTGTTCGGTGACGCGGAGGCCGAGGAGCGGGCCGTGACGGCGAAGGGCCCGGCGCAGGCGAAGAAGGTGGGCCGGCTGGTCCGCGGTTTCGACGAGGCGCTGTGGGAGCGTGAGCGGTACGCCCTGGTGGTGGCGGGCAACGTCCACAAGTTCGGGCACGATCCGCAGCTGCGGAAGTTCCTGGTCGATACGGGGGAGCGGGTGCTCGTCGAGGCGAGCCCCCTGGACCGGATCTGGGGCATCGGGCTGGCGGCTGACGATCCGCGCGCCCGGGACCCGGAGACCTGGCGGGGGCTGAATCTGCTGGGGTTCGCGCTGATGGACGCGCGGGCGGCGCTGCGCGCGGGGTGAGCCGGCCCGCGCGCCGGACGGGCCGGGCCGGATCGTCGGCGCGACGGCGGCGAGGAGGAACGGGGAAGGCGGAGAGGAACGGGGAAGGCGAGGAAGCGGGCCGGTCGGCAGCCGGGCAGGAGGGCGGACGGGCCGAGGGGCTGCAAAGGAACGACGGCCGGGGCGCGGACGCCGGACGGGCCGATGCGCGGCCCGTCCGGCTGAGGTCGTGCCCCGTCCTGCCCCCGGCTACCGCGCGACGTCGACGACCAGTGACGTGGCGAAGGGATCGTCGTAGGTGGACTCGTCCTCGAACTCCTCGGCATGGGTGGCGAACGCCCAGATGAAGAAGGCGATGATCGCCGTGCCGAGGGCGATGCCGACGGACCCCATGATGATCCCGGCGAGCGCCTGGCCGTTGTTGTCGGCCTCGCCCCTCCGCACCCGCTTGCGGCCCAGGACACCGAAGATCAGGGCGAGCGTGCCCAGAACGATGCTCGGTATCCCGTACAAGCAGATCAGACAGATGGCCAGGATGCCGAGCACCATGGCCGCCGTGCCCATGCCGTTGGCCGGTGGAGGGGTGCCCCAGGCCACCTGGGGGTAGCCGGTGTACCCCGGGTACCCGTACCCGTACTGCGGGGCCGCCGCGGCGGGGTAGCCGTACTGCCCCACCGTGGGCGGGATCTGCTGCCCGGGCCCGTTCGGCGCGATCGGCGGAGGTGGTACCGCCCCGAACCCGGCGCCCGAGCCCGCCCCGAACCCGGCGCCCGAGCCCGCCCCGAACCCGGCGCCCGAGCCCGCCCCGAACCCGGCGCCCGAGCCCGGCGCGGACCCGGCCGGCGCGGCGGGGCCGGTGGCCGGCGCGGCCGGTACGGGCCCGTCGGCGGCTCCCGGCATCGAGGTGACCGTCGGCTGGTCGTGCGCGGCCGGCGGCCGGGATTCCCCGGTCGGCTTGCCCAGCGGCACCTTCCGCGGATCACCGGTCGGCTTGTCCAACGGCACCCTGCTGTCCGGCGGAGCCCACGGATCGTGCGACGCGGCCCCGTCCGCGGGCTGCTGTGTGTTGTCTGACATGGGCCTCCCCCATCGTGGTCCTGTCATGCTACGGCCCGTCCCGGTGCCCGGGGCCCCGCCTACGATGATGCCCGTCCCCCGCCCGGCCGCCCGCGCCGGCAGCCTCGCCGTCCCACGCCACCGGAGAGTCCGATGACCGATCTGCACCCCTTCATCGCGGGGCTGCCCAAGGCGGAACTGCATGTCCATCATGTCGGTTCCGCCTCGCCCCGCATCGTCGCCGAGCTGGCGGCGCACCACCCCGACTCCGAGGTGCCCACCGACCCCGAGGCGCTGGCCGACTACTTCACCTTCACCGACTTCCGTCACTTCATCGAGGTCTACCTCTCCGTCGTGGACCTGATCCGCACCCCGGAGGACGTCCGGCTGCTGACGTTCGAGGTCGCCCGTGACATGGCCCGCCAGAACATCCGTTACGCGGAGCTGACCGTCACGCCGTTCAGCTCGACCCGGCGCGGCATCCCGGAGCGGGCGTTCATGGAGGCGATAGAGGACGCCCGCAAGGCAGCCGAGGCGGAGCTGGGAGTGGTGCTGCGCTGGTGCTTCGACATCCCCGGCGAGGCCGGGCTCGAAGCCGCCGAGGAGACCACCCGGCTCGCCGTGGACCTGCGCCCCGAGGGGCTCGTCTCGTTCGGGCTCGGCGGCCCGGAGATCGGGGTGGAGCGCCCGCAGTTCAAGCCCTTCTTCGACCGCGCGATCGCCGAGGGCCTGCACTCCGTGCCGCATGCCGGGGAGACCACCGGCCCGCGGACCGTCTGGGACGCGCTGACGCATCTGCGCGCCGAGCGCATCGGGCACGGCACGCACTCCGTCCGCGACCCGGAGCTGCTCGCCCACCTCGCCGAGCGCCGCATTCCGCTGGAGGTCTGCCCGACCTCGAACATCGCGACCCGTGCGGTGGCCGACATCGAGCAGCACCCGGTGAAGGAGATGGTGCGCGCGGGGGTCCTGGTCACCATCAACAGCGACGACCCGCCGATGTTCGGCACCGATCTCAACAACGAGTACGGAGTGGCCGCCCGGCTCCTCGGTCTGGACGAGCGGGGTCTCGCGGACCTGGCGAAGAACGCCGTCGAGGCGTCGTACCTCGACCCGGCGGGCAAGCGGGCCCTGACGGCCGAGATCGACACCTATACGGCGGCCTGGCTGGAGCGGACCGCCCTGTGACGAACCGCTACCGGGGCGCCGCCGCGACCGCACGGCCGCCCGTCGGCGCCCCGGTGTCACCCTCCGCACGACCACCGGCACACGCCGGCCGTCACCCTCACCGCACGCCTGCCGGCCGCCCGTCCATCCCGCCTCCTGACGGCCCCTCGCGGCCGGTCCGGCATCATGGACGCAACCGCATCCGCCGCGATGCCGGCCCCGGGATTCAGAGGAGCAGCGCCGTGTCCGAACCGAACACCCCCCTTGCCGACCGCATCCGTTCCGACATCGCGCACAACGCACGGGTCTGGAACCACTGGCTCGGCGGGAAGGACAACTACCCCGTCGACCGGACAGTCGGAGACCAGGTCACCGGCATGTACCCGAGCATCGGCGAAGTGGCCCGCGCCGACCGGGCGTTCCTGGGGCGGGCCGTCCGGTATCTGGCCGGTGAGGCGGGGATCACGCAGTTCCTGGACATAGGCACCGGGCTGCCGACCGTCGACAACACGCACGAGGTCGCCCAGCGCACCGCCCCCGGCGCCCGCGTGGTGTACGTCGACAACGACCCGATCGTGCTCACGCACGCCCGGGCACTGCTCACCAGTGCCCCGGGAGGCGCGACCGAGTACATCGACGCGGACGCGCGCGACCCGGAGAAGATCCTGCGGGCCGTCGAACCGACGCTGGATCTGACGAAGCCGGTCGCGGTCATGCTGCTCGGCATCCTCAACTTCGTCATGGACACGGACGAAGCCCGGCGCATCGTGCGGACGCTGATGGACGCGATGCCGCCCGGCAGCTACCTGGCCCTCACCCACCCCACGACGGAACTGGGCGGCGAGGGCAACGAGGCGGCGATGCGGTTCTGGAACGAGAACGCCACCCCGCCGATCACCGCCCGCAGCCGCGCCGAGTTCGCCTCGTTCCTGACCGGGCTCGAGCTGGTGGAGCCGGGAATCGTCTCCTGCGCGCGCTGGCGTGCGGAGCCCGGCGCGGTGGACGTCGCCCAGTACGGCGCGGTGGCGCGCAAGCCTTAGCGGAGGCACGGGGTGCGGGAACGCGACCGGAATGTCCGGGAGCGTACCCAGGAGGCTTGGGGGCGCGCCCCACCGCCACTGCTCCGCGCCTCACAGGCCGACGACGGCGTTCCACCTCTTCGCGAATTCGGTGCGCTCCTCGGAGCTGATGTCGCGGGCGATGGCCAGGCGGCTGCGCATCGCGTCGTCGGGGAAGATCAGCGGGTCCTCGGCGAGCGCCGCGGTCTCCTCGTCCTTGGAGGAGGCCAGTACGTCGCGGGCGGCGGGGACGGGGCAGACGTAGTTGACCCAGGCGGCCAGCTCGGCGGCGACCTCCGGGTCGTAATAGTGGTCGATGAGCTTCTCGGCGTTGCGCTTGTGGCGGGCGAGGTTGGGGATCATCAGCGATTCCGCCCACAGCTCGGCCCCCTCCTCGGGGACCACGAACTCGATCTCCGGGTTGTCCGCCTGGAGTTGGATGACATCGCCCGAGTACGCCTGGCAGGCGAGCACGTCGCCGGTCGAGAGGTCCTTGATGTAGTCGTTGCCGGTGAAGCGGCGGATGTGCTTCTTCCGTACGAGCTTCTCGACCTGATCGCAGATCAGGTGGAAGTCGTCCCGCCGCCAGCGGGTGACGTCGACGCCGTTGCCCTGCATCAGGAGCGCGAACGCCTCGTCGAGCCCGGACAGGAGCGTCACCTTGCCGCGCAGGTCGTCCGCCCACAGGTCGTTCAGCTGCCTGATCTCGCGTCCGAGCCGCTTGCGGTTGTACGCGATGCCGGTGATCCCGGACTGCCAGGGGACGCTGTGCTTACGGCCGGGGTCGTAGGCGGGCGAGAGCAGTTGCGGGTCGAGGTACTTGGCGACATTGGGCTGCTTCGCCCGGTCCATCTCCTGCACCCAGCCGAGCCGCACGAACCGCGCGGCCATCCAGTCGCTGATGACGATCAGGTCACGACCGGTCTCCTGATGGTTCATCAGGGACGGGCTGATCTTCCCGAAGAACTCGTCGTTGTCGTTGATCTCCTCCGAGTACGTGACGGAGATCCCGGTGCGTTCGCCGAACGCGTCGAGGGTGGGCCGCTTCGAGGCGTCCTCGTCGTCGGTGTCGATGTAGAGCGGCCAGTTCGCGAAGTGCAGGGCGCGGTCACGGGCCGAGGTGTCGCGTCCGGCGCGGTCGCCGGGCTCCACGTAGGCGGCGGGCACTCCGCAGCCGGCCAGCGCGACACCGGTCGCCGCGGCCCCGAAGGAGCGCAGCAGGGACCGGCGGGACATCGGGTTCTTCGGGGTTGCTCGCATCCGCGAAGGATGCCCGCCGGCGGCGCCACGGACAATGGACCAACCGTCCAGCGGGACGCCCCCCGTCCGCACACCCTGTCCAGGCCGCCCGCCCGAAAGCCGACGCGGACGAGCGCGCGGACGCGGGCACGGACGGCGCAAGGGCGGCCCCGGGCATGCGCCCGGGGCCGTTGACGGAAGGTCAGCCGTCGAGCGAGGTCATGACGTGCTTGATGCGCGTGTAGTCCTCGAAGCCGTACGCGGAGAGGTCCTTGCCGTAACCGGACTTCTTGAATCCGCCGTGCGGCATCTCGGCGACGAGCGGGATGTGGGTGTTGATCCACACGCAGCCGAAGTCGAGGTTCTTGGACATCCGCATGGCGCGGGCGTGGTCCTTGGTCCACACCGAGGAGGCCAGCGCGTACTCGACGCCGTTGGCGTACTCCACGGCCTGCGCCTCGTCCGTGAACTTCTGGACGGTGATGACCGGGCCGAAGACCTCGTTCTGGATGATCTCGTCGTCCTGCTTGAGGCCGGAGACGACGGTCGGAGCGTAGAAGTAGCCCTTGTCGCCGACCCGGTGGCCGCCCGCCTCGACCCTGGCGTGGGCGGGGAGCCGCTCGATGAAGCCGCTGACCTGCTTCAACTGGTTGGCGTTGTTGAGCGGGCCGTACAGCACGTCCTCGTCGTCCGGCTTGCCGGTCTTCGTGTCGGCCGCGGCCTTGGCGAGGGCGGTGACGAACTCGTCGTGGATGGACTCGTGGACCAGGACGCGGGTGGCGGCCGTGCAGTCCTGGCCGGCGTTGAAGTAACCCGCGGTGGCGATTCCCTCGACGGCCTTGGCGATGTCGGTGTCCTCGAACACCACGACCGGCGCCTTGCCGCCGAGCTCCAGGTGGACCCGCTTGACGTCCTTGGAGGCGGACTCGGCGACCTGCATGCCGGCCCGTACCGAACCCGTGATGGAGGCCATCGCCGGGATCGAGTGCTCGACCATCGCGCGGCCGGTGTCGCGGTCGCCGCAGATGACGTTGAAGACGCCCTTGGGAAGGATCTGTCCGATGATCTCGGCGATCAGCACGGTCGACGCCGGGGTGGTGTCGGACGGCTTGATGACGACGGTGTTGCCCGCGGCGAGCGCCGGGGCGAACTTCCAGACGGCCATCATCATCGGGTAGTTCCACGGCGCGACCTGCGCGCAGACGCCGACCGGCTCGCGCCGGACGATGGAGGTGAGGCCCTCCATGTACTCACCGGCCGAGCGGCCCTCCAGCAGCCGCGCCGCGCCCGCGAAGAAGCGGATCTGGTCCACCATCGGCGGGAGTTCCTCGGTGCGGGTGAGCTCGACCGGCTTGCCCGTGTTCTCCGACTCGGCGGCGATGAGGTCCTCGGCGCGCTCCTCGAAGGCGTCCGCGATCTTCAGCAGGGCCTTCTGGCGCTCGGCGGGCGTGGTGTCGCGCCAGGCGGGGAAGGCCGCCGCGGCGGCCTCCATCGCGGCATCGACGTCGGCCTGGCCGGAGAGCGGCGAGGTCGCGTAGACCTCCTCGGTCACCGGATTGATCACATCGATGGTCCGCCCGTCAGCGGCGTCCCGGAACTCTCCGTCGATGTAGTTGCGCAGACGGCGCACCTCGGTGGTCACAACCACCCCTCCTGTCACACACGTCCTATGGGTGAGATGTCCAGCCTAGTCGCTCGGGTGTCGCTTTCGACATGCCCACCCACCCGGAACTTCGGATTCAGTGTGATCCAGACCCGCAGACAACGAATTTCATCGATCCGGGGTTGCCAGACCGACGAGTCCCGGTGCAGAGTGGATGTGTGGCCAGTCGCAGCGCAGACTCCAGGAACAGGAACGGATCGCCCCCCGCGGTCGATGCCGTGTCCCTCGCGATCATCGAGCAACTCCAGGAGGACGGGCGCCGCCCGTACGCCGCGATCGGCAAGGCCGTCGGCCTGTCCGAGGCGGCCGTACGGCAGCGCGTCCAGAAGCTGCTCGACCAGGGAGTGATGCAGATCGTCGCCGTCACGGACCCGCTCACCGTGGGATTCCGGCGCCAGGCGATGGTCGGCATCAACGTCGACGGCGACCTCGACCCCGTGGCCGAGGCGCTGTCGGCCATGGCCGAGTGCGAGTACGTGGTGATGACCGCGGGCTCCTTCGACCTGATAGTGGAGATCGTCTGCGAGGACGACGACCACCTTCTGGAAACGATCAACAAACGCATCCGGGCCATCCCCGGCGTGCGCTCCACCGAGAGCTTCGTCTACCTGAAGCTCAAGAAGCAGACCTATATGTGGGGAACCCGATAGCCGTGAGCAAGGACCTCAGCCGAACCGCGTACGACCACCTGTGGATGCACTTCACCCGCATGTCGGACTACGAGAACGCGCCCGTTCCCACCATCGTGCGTGGCGAGGGCACCTACATCTTCGACGACCAGGGCAAGCGCTACCTCGACGGCCTGTCCGGCCTGTTCGTGGTCAACGCCGGCCACGGCCGTCACGAGCTCGCCGAGGCGGCCTACAAGCAGGGTCAGGAACTGGGCTTCTTCCCGGTCTGGTCCTACGCCCACCCGAAGGCCGTCGAGCTGGCCGACCGCCTCGCCGACTACGCGCCGGGCGACCTCAACAAGGTCTTCTTCACCACCGGCGGCGGCGAGGCCGTCGAGACCGCCTGGAAGCTGGCCAAGCAGTACTTCAAGCTCCAGGGCAAGCCGACCAAGTACAAGGTCATCTCGCGCGCGGTCGCCTACCACGGCACCCCGCAGGGCGCCCTGTCCATCACCGGCCTGCCGGCGCTGAAGGCCCCCTTCGAGCCGCTGGTCCCCGGTGCGCACAAGGTCGCCAACACCAACATCTACCGCGCCCCGATCCACGGCGACGACCCGGTGGCCTTCGGCCGCTGGGCCGCCGACCAGATCGAGCAGCAGATCCTCTTCGAAGGCCCCGAAACCGTCGCCGCGGTCTTCCTGGAGCCGGTGCAGAACGCCGGTGGCTGCTTCCCGCCGCCGCCCGGATACTTCCAGCGCGTGCGCGAGATCTGCGACAAGTACGACGTGCTGCTCGTCTCCGACGAGGTCATCTGTGCCTTCGGCCGCCTGGGCACCATGTTCGCCTGCGACAAGTTCGGTTACGTGCCGGACATGATCACCTGCGCCAAGGGCATGACCTCGGGCTACTCCCCCATCGGCGCCTGCATCGTCTCGGACCGCGTCGCCGCGCCGTTCTACGAGGGCGGCAACACCTTCCTGCACGGCTACACCTTCGGTGGGCACCCGGTGTCCGCGGCGGTCGGCCTCGCCAACCTCGACATCTTCGAGCGCGAGGGCCTCAACCAGCACGTCCTGGACAACGAGAACGCCTTCTTCACCACCCTGCAGAAGCTGCTCGACCTGCCGATCGTCGGCGACGTCCGCGGCAACGGCTACTTCTACGGCATCGAGCTCGTGAAGGACAAGGCCACCAAGGAGACGTTCACCGACGAGGAGACCGAGCGCGTCCTGTACGGGTTCCTCTCCAAGGCGCTCTACGACAACGGCCTGTACTGCCGTGCCGACGACCGCGGCGACCCGGTCGTCCAGCTCGCGCCGCCGCTGGTCTCCGACCAGTCGACGTTCGACGAGATCGAGGGCATTCTGCGCAACGTCCTGACGCAGGCGTGGACCAAGCTCTGACCGGCAGATCCGTCCGCCGCCCGGCCACGGACCGGCCGGCGGACGCAATCCGGTGCCCGACCGCTGCCTGACGACCGCCCGCCCGGCAGCCGTCCCCCACGGTCCATGACGGCCCGGGTGCACCCATTCGAGTGGGAAGGGGTGCACCCGGGCCGTGTGCTGTGCCCAGACCCCGGTCCGGGTCCCTACGGTGCCGAGTGACCGATCGGCCCCCGCAACGTTCCCCCGTACGGGGGACGGGACTTACGATCTGAACCGAGGTGTACGCCATGGTGGCCCCGCCGGACAACGACGTGATCTGGGCGCGTTCCCTCCAGCACTCCTACAACGGCTCGCCCGCGCTCGGCGGAGTCTCCCTGGGCGTCCGCGACGGCGAGATCCTCGCCGTGACCGGTCCCAGAGGCAGCGGCAAGACGACCCTGCTGCACTGTCTCTCCGGCCAACTGGTGCCCCAGCAGGGCGAGGTGTGGTTCAACAGCGCCCCCGTCCACACCATGGGCCCCCGGCTGCGCGAACGGCTGCGCCGCGACAGGTTCGGCTGGATCGCCCCCGTACCGCAGCTCGTCCCGGAGCTGAGCGCCTGGGAGAACGTGGCGCTCCCGCTGCTCTTGCGCGGCGCCACGCACCGGGAGGCGAAGAAGACCGGCCGGGAGTGGCTGGAGCGGCTCGACATCGGCGCGTGTGCCAAGCAGCGACCGCACACCCTGCTCCAGGGAGAGCGCCAGCGGATCGCCGTCGCCCGCGCACTGGCCACCTCACCGACGGTGATCTTCGCCGACGAACCGACCGCGGCCCTCCACCGCGCGGACCGCGCGTATGTGCTGCGCACCCTCACCAGCGCGGCCCGCTCGCACCACATCACGGTGGTGCTCGCCACCCATGACCCGGAGGTCGCCTCCCTCGCCGACCGTACGGTCCCGCTGCTGGACGGCCGCCGCGTCGCCACCGTCGCCCTGCCCGCGGTACCCGAGGCGGAGGGCCACGCGGCGTGCTCGCTCTCCGTCTAGCCCGGGGCTCCCGTCCGCTGGTCCTGCTGCGCAGGCTGCTCGTCGCGGCCGCCTCCGCAGGGGTCGGCTTCCTGCTGCTGTGCGCCCTGGCCTACGCGTCCGGGCACCCGGACCGGTCCGGCGCGGCGGCGCTGCGGCTGCTGTGGTGCCTGGTACCGCTCGTCGCCGCCGTGCAGTTCGCGGTGGCGGTGGCCCGTACGGATCCCAGCACCCGGCCGCGTTCGGGACTGTCCGCCGTGGGCCTGGGGCCCGTGAAACTCACCGTGCTGGCCGCCGTCTCCACCGCCGTCTCCTGCACGCTCGGATCGGCCGTGGCGCTGCTGCTCGTCCTGCACCTGCGCGGCGATCTGTCCGGGCTGCCGTTCGACGGCGCCGCGGCCGGGCTGCTCGACGCCCGGTCCCCGCTGCCGCTCGCCGCCGCGGTGGTGCTGCTGTCCCTGGTCCCGGTGTGCGCGGCGACTGCGAGCGGGCTCGCGTTGCGCAACAGGCCCGTCGTGGTCCCGTTGCCGGACAGGAGCTCCGCGGACGGACCGCAGGAGGAACAGCCCGTTCCGGCGACGCCCCCGAGCGGGCTGCCGTGGGGCGTGGCCCTGACCGCCGTCGGTCTCGCCGTCGAGGCGTACATGAGCCGCGGTGACGGGCGCAGTCTGCTTCCGCTCCCGGGCCGGCTCGACGACACCCCGGCCGGTGTGCTGGCGGGATGGACGCTGACGGCCGTCGGCCTGGCGATGGCCGGGCCCGGCCTGGCGTACCACTGCGGCCGACTGCTGCAATCGGCGCGCCCCGGCGCCGTACGACTGCTGGCCGGACGGGTGCTGATGGACGAGGCGCGCCGGATCGGCGGGCCGCTCGGCGTGGTGTGCGCGGTGCTCTCGGCGGTGGTCGCCGTGTACGCGCTGCACGGAACGGGCCCGCTCCTCTTCGGCCCGCTCACGACGCTGGGGGCGGTGCTCGTCCTCGGCTGCACGACGGCCACGCTGCTGACCTGCGCCCTGGAGGCGAGGCAGGACCGCGCCCGGACGTCCAGGGCACTGCTGCGGCTCGGTGCCCCGGCCTCGGCGCTGCGGTGCGCCACGGCCCTGCGCGCCACCGTCCTGCTCGTGGTGTTCGCCCCGCTGACCTGGCTGGTCGCCGAACTGGCGGCGCTGCCGCTGACCGTCTGAGGAGGCGGGCGCGTCCACAACGCCGCGACCCCGGATCCGCGGGCGGGGCGGGGTCGCGGCCGACGGCGCGCGTGCCGCCCGCTCCCACCGGAGCCCGATCACCGCTCGGCGGGCAGCACCACGCACTCCGCCGCGTCGAAGCGGACCCCGACCGTCTCCCCCTCCCCGGGGGCATCGCGCAACGCGCACTCCGCCTCCAGGACCGGACCACGTTCCGGCGTCAGCCGTACGGCGACGCGGTCGCCCCGGAACGTGCGCGTCCCGACCGCGCAGCGCAGCCCCTCGTCCGGCGCGCCCATCCGCACCCCGGCCGGACGCACCAGCACGGCGCACTCCCCCTGCGGCGCCCCCTCGGGCACCGGGACCGCGCCCCACACCGTGTGGGCGTCGGTGCCGGTCACCGTCGCCACGACCACGTTGTCGAAGCCGAGGAACCGGGCGACGAACGCGGAGGCGGGCCGCTGCCACACCTCCAGCGGCGTGCCCGCCTGGGCGATCCGTCCGTCCCGCATCACCACCACCCGGTCGGCCAGCGCGAACGCCTCGCCCTGGTCATGCGTGACGGCCAGCACCGTCGTCCCCAGTCGGCCGAAGAGCGTGCGCAGTTCGGCCACCAGTCGCTCGCGCAGACCGCGGTCGAGCTGGCCGAGCGGCTCGTCCAGCATCAGCAACTTGGGACTCGGGGCGAGCGCGCGGGCGAGGGCGACCCGCTGCTGCTCGCCGCCGGACAGCGCGGCGACGGCCCGCCGCTGGGCGCCGGGCAGGCCCACCAGGTCGAGGAGTTCACCGACCCGGCGTTCCTGGTCGCGCCGGGGCACCCCGCGCATCCGCAGCCCGAACGCGACGTTGGCGCCGACGTCCCGGTGCGGGAAGAGCTGGTGGTCCTGGAACATCAGGCCGAGACCCCGCCGGTGCACCGGCACCCCCGTCTGGTCCGTCCCGTCCAGCAGAACCCGGCCGCCGTCCGTCTCCTGGAGCCCGGCGACGACCCGCAACAGGGTCGACTTGCCGCTGCCGCTCGGCCCCAGCACACAGACGATCTCGTGCTCTTCGACCTCCAGGTCCACCCGGTCGAGCGCGGTCCGCCCACCGAAGCGGACCGTGGCCGATTCCAGTGTCAGCATCGTCAGAACTCCCCGGACCGGTCCGTGCGAATACGTTCGAGCAGCAGCAGCGAGACCGCGCACACCACCATGAGAATGGTGCTGAGGGCCATCGCCTGGCCGTAGTTGAGCTCACCGGCCCGGCCCAGCAGCCGGGCCACCGCCACCGGCAGCGTCGGCCGGTCGGGCCGTGCGATGAACACCGTCGCACCGAACTCGCCGAGCGACACGGCGAACGCGAAACCGGCCGCGACCAGCAACGCCCGCCGCACCAGCGGGAGATCGACCTCCCGCCAGGCCCGCAGCGGCGAGGCCCCGAGCACCGCGGCCGCCTCACGGAGCCGGCCGTCCACCGCGCGCAGCACCGGCAGCATGGTCCGTACGACGAAGGGCACGCCGACCAGCGCCTGGGCGAGCGGCACCAGGATCCACGACGTACGCAGGTCCAGCGGCGGCTTGTCCAGGGTGATCAGGAAGCCGAAGCCGACGGTGACCGCCGACACCCCCAGCGGCAGCATCAGCAGCGCGTCGAAACCACGCACGAGCCGCCCCGCGCGCCGGGTCAGCGCGGCAGCGGCCAGCCCGCCCACGACCAGCGCGATCGTCGTCGCGACCAGCGCGTACGCCACGGAGTTCCCGATCGCTTCGAGCGGCGCGACCAGGAAGGTGCCTCCGCCCGCGTCCACCGATCCCAGAGCGCGGTAGAAGTCGAGACCATGGCCGCCGGGAGTGTCGAGCGAGCGTTCCACCAGCACCGCGAGGGGCAGCAGTATGAGCACCAGCACGGTCAGCAGCACCGCGCCGAGCAGCGCCCACTGCCCGCCCCCGCGCGGCCTGCGGGCGGTCCGTTCCGGATCGACCAGCCTCAGCGCGGTCTCCCTGCGCCGTACGGTCCACGCGTGCACCGCGAGGATCGCGCCCACCGCGGCGAACTGGATCAGCGTCAGCACGGCGGCCGTCGGAAGGGCGAGGAGCTGGGCGGTCTGCCGGTAGATCTCCACCTCCAGCGTGGCGTACCCGGGGCCGCCGAGGATCTGCACGACGCCGAACGAGGTGAAGGTGAAAAGGAATACCATCAGCGCGGCGGCGGCCACGGCGGGCGCGAGGGCCGGCAGCGTCACCCGCCGCCAGGCCGCGAACCGTCCGGCGCCCAGCACCCGGGCGGCCTCCTCCTGCCGCGGATCGAGCTGCGCCCACAGGCCGCCGACGGTCCGTACGACCACCGCGTAGTTGAAGAAGACATGGGCGAGGAGAATCGCCCACACGGTGGTGTCGAGGCGCACGCCCCAGAGTTCGTCGAGGAGTCCGCCGCGCCCCAGCACCGCCAGGAACGCCGTCCCGACGACGACGGTCGGCAGGACGAACGGCACGGTGACCACCGCCCGCAGCAATTGCTTCCCGGGAAAGTCGAGGCGGGCGAAGACGTAAGCGCCGGGCAGTGCGACGAGCAGCGTCAGCGCGGTCGAGGCGAGCGCCTGCCAGGTGGTGAACCAGAGGACGTCGCGGATCTCCGGCCGGGCCAGCACCTCGCCGATCCGGCCGAACTGCCACACGCCGTCCGCCTTCAGCCCCCGGCCGACGATCGCGACGACGGGGTAGGCGAAGAACACCGCGAAGAACGCGACGGGCACGGCCATCAGGGCCGTCCGCACCGCGCCCGCGCGCCGGGACGCGGCGCGCGCCGCGCCCGTGCGGTCGGCGCACGGGCGCGGACCCGTGCCGTCCGCGCCCTTCACCTCCGCGAGAGCGGCGGGCCCGGCTACTTCACGACGAGCGAGGACCACGACTGGACCCACTGCTCACGGTTCTCGGCGATCAGGTCGGGAGCGACGGTCGTCGGCTTCTCGACGGTCGCGCCGAACTTCGTGAACAGGTCCGGCAGCTTCGCGTCCGGGACGACCGGGTTCACGAACATGTTGAGCGGCATGTCCTCCTGGAAACGCTTGCTGATCAGGAAGTCCAGCAGCGCCTTGCCGCCCGCTTCGTTCTTCGCGCCGTTCAGCAGGCCCGCGAACTCGATCTGCCGGAAGCAGGTCCCGGTGGCGACCCCTGTCGGGGCCTCGGACGGCTGCGGCTTCGCGTACAGCACCTCGACGGGCGGGCTGGACGCGTACGAGACGACGAGCGGACGGTCGGCCTCGGCCTTCCTGCCGCCCGCGGAGCCGGAGAACTCCTCGTTGTACGCCTGCTCCCAGCCGTCGACGACCTTGACGCCGTTGTCCTTCAGCTTCTTCCAGTAGTCCTGGTAGCCCTGCTCGCCGTAGGCGGCGACGGTGCCGAGGAGGAAGCCGAGACCGGGCGAGGAGGTCGCCGCGTTCTCGGTGACCAGGAGGTTCTTGTACGCGGGCTTCGCCAGGTCGTCGAAGGTCCGCGGCGGGGCGAGCTTCTTGTCGGCGAAGTACTTCTTGTCGTAGTTGACGCAGACGTCGCCGGTGTCGACCGGCGTGACCCGGTGCTCGGCGTCCAGCCGGGTACCGGCCGCGACCCGGTCGATGCCCTTCGCCTCGTACGGCGTGAAGATGCCGCTGTCGAGGGCGCGGGAGAGGAGGGTGTTGTCGACGCCGAAGAACACGTCTCCGCGCGGCGATCCCTTGGTCAGGATCTCCTGGTTGAGGGCCACGCCCGCGTCGCCGCTCTTCAGGACCTTGACGGTGTAGCCGGTCTCCTCGGTGAACTCCTTCAGCACTGCGTCGGAGGCGTTGAAGGAGTCGTGGCTGACGAGCGTCACGGATTTCGGGCCCGTGCCCTTCGTGCCGCCCGAGCCGGAGGACGAGGTGCCGGAACTCCCGCATCCGGCCAGTGACGTGATGCCGAGTGCGGTGACGACGGCCGTGGCCGCGAGCCGCACGGACCCGCGCGTGGCGCCCATGGTCCTGCGCGTGGTGGTCATGGTGGATTCCTCCTGGGTTTTGGCCAGGAAGAGACGCGGCCCCGCCCGCGGAAAGCGGGCAGGGCGCAACAGCATGAGTTGATGACCGAACTTCCTACCCGGAATGACCCGGGCGAGGTTCAGAGGGTCTGCGGACGACCGGTCCCCCGGTGCCGCACTCTCAGCGCTGTGGCGCTCCCCTGTCGGAATATGAAGTTGATTCCGGGCCAGGTTACACGGGCCGGCCGACCGGCCCGCCGGGGCCTCGGCCGACCGGCGCCGAAGGCCCCAGGCCCCCGGCCCCCGGCGCCCGTGCGCCGCGCGGTCCGGCCGGACCACTGCGGACCCGCAGAACGCCGGACTCAGTGCTCCCGCGATCCGGTCGGCTTCGGTCTCAGCGCTCGGCCGCCGCCAGCTGCCCGCAGGCCCCGTCGATCTCCTGGCCCCGGGTGTCCCGTACGGTCACCGGTACCCCGTGCGTCGCGATGGCCTCCACGAACGCCTTCTCGTCCTCGGGCCGGGAGGCGGTCCACTTGGAGCCGGGCGTCGGGTTCAGCGGGATCAGGTTGACGTGCACCCGCTTGCCCTTGAGCAGCCGGCCGAGCAGATCACCGCGCCACGCCTGGTCGTTGATGTCCCGGATCAGCGCGTACTCGATGGAGACACGGCGGCCGGACTTCTCCGCGTACTCCCACCCGGCGTCCAGCACCTCGCGCACCTTCCACCGGGTGTTCACCGGGACGAGGGTGTCGCGCAGCTCGTCGTCCGGCGCGTGCAGCGAGACGGCCAGCCGGCACTTGAAGCCCTCGTCGGCGAAGCGCCGCATCGCGGGCACCAGCCCCACGGTGGACACGGTGATCCCCCGCTGCGACAGCCCCAGCCCGTCCGGCTCCGGATCGGTCAGCCGACGGATCGCGCCGACGACGCGGTTGTAGTTGGCCAGCGGCTCGCCCATGCCCATGAAGACGATGTTGGAGAGCCGCGCCGGTCCTCCGGGCACCTCCCCGTCGCGCAGCGCCCGCATGCCGTCCACGATCTGGTGGACGATCTCCGCGGTCGACAGATTGCGGTCCAGACCGGCCTGCCCGGTGGCGCAGAACGGGCAGTTCATCCCGCAGCCCGCCTGCGACGAGATGCACATCGTCACCCGCTCCGGGTAACGCATCAGGACGGATTCGACGAGCGTCCCGTCGTGCAGCTTCCACAGCGTCTTGCGGGTGGTGTCGTCGTCGCAGCTGATGTGACGGACCACGGACATCAGCTCGGGGAACATCGCCTCGGCGAGCTTCTCCCGCGAGGCGGCCGGGATGTTGGTCCACTCGGCCGGGTCGTGCGCGTACCGCGCGAAGTAGTGCTGCGAGAGCTGCTGGGCGCGGAACGGCTTCTCGCCGATCGCGGCGACGGCCTCCTTGCGCTCGGCGGGCGTGAGGTCGGCGAGGTGCCGCGGCGGCTTCTTGGCTCCGCGGGGTGCGACGAAAGTGAGTTCTCCGGGCTTAGGCATGGTTCATCCAGTGTCGCAGACGCGACGACGAGGGCCCGCCGCCCTGTGGACAGCGGGCCCTCATCGGGAGAACGCCCAGGTGGGGGGGACGGGCGAGCCGCCCCTCGGCTCAGCCGGAGCCGACGAACAGCACCAGCAGCAGCCAGACCACCGGAGCGGTCGGCAGCAGCGAGTCCAGCCGGTCCATGATCCCGCCGTGGCCCGGCAGCAGGGTGCCCATGTCCTTGATGCCGAGGTCCCGCTTGATCATCGATTCGCCGAGGTCGCCGAGGGTGGCGCTGACCGCGACCGCGAGCCCCAGCAGCAGGCCCTGCCACCAGACACCGCCGTCGATCAGGAACTGCATGCACAGGGCGCCCGCGACCATCGCGAAGGCGACGGCCCCGAAGAGGCCCTCGCGGGTCTTTCCGGGGCTGATGCGCGGCGCGAGCTTGTGCTTGCCGAAGCGCCAGCCGACGGCGTACGCCCCTGTGTCGCTGACCACGGTCAGCAGCAGGAAGGTGAGCACCCGCTGCGGCCCGTCGTCCGCGGTCAGGAGCATGGCGACGAAGGTGGCGAGGAACGGGACGTAGAACGCGGCGAACACACCGGCCGTGACGTCCTTGAGGTAGCCCTCCGGAGGCTGGGCCATCCGCCAGACGAGCACCGCGAGCGCGGTCAGCGCCACGGCAACCCAGGCGCCCTCGGCGCCCTTCACGTACCCGGCCACCACCATCGCCGCGCCGCCGACCGCCAGCGGCACGAGCGGCGCGTTGATGCCCTTGCGCTCGGACAGCCGCGAGGTGAGCTCCCACAGGCCCACGACGACGGCGACGACGACCACTCCGACGAAGACGGCCTTCACGATGAACAGCGAGGCGACGATGACGGCGCCGAGCCCCACCCCGACCCCTATGGCGGCTCGCAGATCGCGGCCCGCACGTTTCTTCTGCGGGGGCGGTGGCGCGGTGGGCATGGGCTCCTGCGGCTTCTGGTCGCGGAGCAGGGGGCCGCCGTTCGGGCGTGCGCCCCCCCGCTCCCGGTCGTCACGGTCGTCAGCGTCTCCACCTGCGTCAGGAGCGTCCGGCACGATGGGCATGGGCCGAGTCTGCTGGGCGTCATGCACATCGTGCGCGGGACCCGCCGGGGCAGCAGGCATCTCGGGCGCAGCCCACGGACCGGCTCCCGGCGTGGCGCCCCAGGAAGAGTCGTTCATCAGACTTCGAGCAGCTCGGCTTCCTTGTGCTTGAGCAGCTCGTCGACCTGTGCGACGTACTTCGCGGTGGTGTCGTCGAGCTCCTTCTCGGCGCGACGCACCTCGTCCTCGCCGGTCTCCTTGTCCTTGACCAGCTTGTCGAGCGCTTCCTTGGCCTTGCGGCGCACGGCCCGGATGGAGATGCGGGAGTCCTCGGCCTTGGTCCTCGCGACCTTGATGTAGTCGCGGCGGCGCTCCTCGGTGAGCTCCGGGAAGGTCACCCGGATGATGTTGCCGTCGTTGCTCGGGTTGACGCCGAGGTCCGAGTCCCGGATGGCCTGCTCGATGTTGCGCAGCGCGCTCTTGTCGAACGGCGTCACGACGGCCATGCGGGGCTCGGGCACCGAGAACGAGGCGAGCTGGTTGATCGGGGTCAGCGCACCGTAGTAGTCGGCGACGATCTTGTTGAACATCGCCGGGTGGGCGCGGCCGGTCCGGATCGCGGCGAAGTCCTCTTTCGCGACGACGACGGCCTTCTCCATCTTCTCCTCGGCCTCGAGGAGGGTTTCTTCGATCACCACGTGCTCCTGCGTGTCTTGAGTGGGCCCGGCGTGCTCGGGCCCGCGGATCTGCGTCGCGTCCTCACCTGCACGGTGTCCGACCGGCAGGCCGTTGTCCATCCTCCCGGGTGCCGTGCCGGGGTGTTCCCCGCAGGTCCCGGACCGTGCCCGCGGCTCCCCGGGGACGCTTCCCGGTTCTCAGGCCCGGGTGCCCTGGTCGCTCACGAGCGTGCCGATCTTCTCACCCCTGACCGCGCGGGCGATATTGCCCGTGGCCGTCAGTTCGAAGACGAGGATCGGCAGCTCGTTGTCCCGGCAGAGCGTGATGGCGGTGGCGTCGGCGACCTTGAGATCGCGGGCGAGCACCTCGCCGTATTCGAGCGCGTCGAACTTCACCGCGTCGGGATTGGTCTTCGGGTCGGAGTCGTAGACCCCGTCCACCCCGTTCTTGCCCATCAGCAGCGCCTGGGCGTCGATCTCCAGGGCCCGCTGGGCGGCGGTGGTGTCGGTGGAGAAGTACGGCATGCCCATGCCCGCGCCGAAGATGACGACGCGGCCCTTCTCCAGGTGCCGCACGGCGCGCAGCGGAATGTACGGCTCCGCGACCTGACCCATGGTGATGGCCGTCTGGACGCGGGAGTCGATGCCCTCCTTCTCCAGGAAGTCCTGGAGCGCCAGACAGTTCATGACCGTGCCGAGCATGCCCATGTAGTCGGACCGGGCCCGGTCCATGCCGCGCTGCTGGAGTTCGGCACCGCGGAAGAAGTTCCCGCCGCCGATCACGACCGCGATCTCTGCGCCGTCACGGACGACCGCCGCGATTTCCCGGGCGATGGCGTGCACGACGTCGGGGTCGACACCGAGCCCCCCGCCGCCCGCGAACGCCTCTCCGGACAGCTTCAGCATGAAGCGTCCGGGTACCTTGTCGTCGTCGCTCTTGTGGTCGCCCTTGGCGGCGTCCGCGCCCTTGTTCATGGAGATTCTCCTCGTGCACATACCAAGAAGGCCATTGCCGGTGGGTCTGGTGTCCCTCAGCGGCAATGGCCTCCTCGTCAGATCTGCGGTCGTACGGCATGGGTGCGGCCGACGACTGCACCGGACCCCGTCAGGGGCCCACCGTTGTTCGCGGACGGACTCAGATGCCGACCTTGATGCGCGAGAAGCGCTTCAGGGTGACACCGGCCTCGTCCAGAACCTTCTGGACCGACTTCTTGTTGTCCTTGGCGAACGCCTGCTCCAGGGCGACTGCCTCCTTGAAGAAGCCGTTGACCCGCCCCTCGACAATCTTCGGGAGAGCGGCCTCGGGCTTGCCCTCCTCGCGGGAGGTGGCCTCGGCGACACGGCGCTCGTTCTCGACCGTCTCGGCCGGAACGTCCTCGCGGCTGAGGTACTTCGGGGCGAAGGCGGCGATGTGCTGCGCGACGTCCTTGGCGACTTCTGCGGCTGCCTCGTCCGATGCGGTCCCCTTGTCCAGCTCGACCAGGACGCCGACCTGCGGCGGGAGGTCGGGCATGGTGCGGTGCATGTACGCGGCCACGTAACCGCCGGTGAACTGCGCGAAGCGGTCCAGGACGATCTTCTCGCCGAGGTTGGCGTTGGCCTCGTCGACGTACGCCTGGACGGTCTTGCCGGCCTCGATCTCGGAGGCGAGCAGCGCGGCCAGGTCGGCCGGGGAGGTGGCGGCGACGTGCGCGGCGAGCGTGTTGGCGACGTTCTGGAACTTCTCGCCCTTGGCGACGAAGTCCGTCTCGCACTTCAGCTCGAGCAGGACGCCGGAGGTCTTGTCCTCGGAGATGAGGGAGATGACGGCACCGTTCTCGGCGGAACGGCCCTCGCGCTTGGCGACGCCCTTCTGGCCCTTGATACGGAGCGCCTCGACGGCCTTCTCGACGTTGCCCTCGGCCTCGTCGAGCGCCTTCTTGCAGTCCATCATGCCGGCGCCGGTCAGCTCGCGGAGCTTCTTGACGTCAGCGGCGGTGTAGTTCGCCATGAGTCTGTGTTTCTCTCTCGAAGTCTGAAAGATCTACGGGTGAACGGCGGGGGCGGTGCTCGTTGCACCGGCCCCCGCCGTCATCAGCCGTGACGGGTGTCAGGCCTGCTCGGCGTCCGCGGCGGCAGCCTCGGCCGGCTTCTCGGCGTCGGCAGCCTTCTCGGTCTCGGCGGAGGACTGGACCTCGGCGTCGGCCTTCTTGTCGCCCTCGAGCAGGTCGCGCTCCCACTCGGCCAGCGGCTCACCGGCGGCCTTCTCGCCCGGCTTCGAGTCACCCGTGGCGGCACCGGAACGGGCGATGAGACCCTCGGCGACGGCGTCGGCGATCACGCGGGTGAGCAGGGTGACGGAGCGGATCGCGTCGTCGTTGCCCGGAATCTTGTAGTCGACCTCGTCGGGGTCGCAGTTGGTGTCGAGGATCGCGACGACCGGGATGTTGAGCTTGCGAGCCTCGCCGACGGCGATGTGCTCCTTCTTGGTGTCGACGATCCAGACGGCGCTCGGCACCTTCTGCATCTCGCGGATACCACCGAGGGTCTTCTCCAGCTTGGCCTTCTCGCGGGAGAGGACCAGGAGCTCCTTCTTGGTGAGGCCGGAGGCGGCCACGTCCTCGAAGTCGATGAGCTCCAGCTCCTTCAGGCGCTGGAGGCGCTTGTAGACGGTGGAGAAGTTGGTGAGCATGCCACCGAGCCAACGCTGGTTGACGTACGGCATGCCGACGCGCGTCGCCTGCTCGGCGATGGCCTCCTGGGCCTGCTTCTTGGTACCGACGAACATGATGGAGCCGCCGTGGGCGACGGTCTCCTTGACGAACTCGTAGGCGCGGTCGATGTACGACAGCGACTGGAGCAGGTCGATGATGTAGATGCCGTTGCGCTCGGTGAAGATGAAGCGCTTCATCTTCGGGTTCCAACGACGGGTCTGGTGACCGAAGTGGACGCCGCTCTCCAGCAGCTCCCGCATCGTGACGACGGCCATGGCCGTACTCCTTGGGGTACTCGGTTGTCGCGACCGCAGGATTGCTGTCGCGCCTGACGCCCCGACGCGCCGTGCCACGAAGGACCGAGGAGCGCGGCCACCGTCCGCGAAGAGGGGGGTGGCGGGGCGTGCGAAGTCGACCCGGTGACCCGGATCGCCATAGGAAGTGTACGGGACGGGCCGGGTGCCGGGTGACGGCGCTGTCCACAACCGGTCGGTAGTCCACAGATCCGGTCCATGATCCCCACGGATCCGGGCGGTGCGGGACGGTTCTGTCATGCGAACCGCACACGATCCGGTGGCGTCCCCCCGCACGCCCGTCCGCATGCCGATCCGCGCGCGTCGGCTCCGTGCCGTGACGGCCGTGATGGCGACGGCCTCCCTTCTCGCGCTGCTGCGCGGCGCTCCGGCCGCGGCCCCGGTGTCCATGCCCCCGGCCGCTCCCGCGGGGCACGCCGAGGCGGCGTCCTCGTCCGCACCCGCACGGGCCCGGGCAGCGTCGCCTGTCCGTGATCCCGTACCCGCGCCGGCGCCCGGTTCCCTGCCCGCCCCGCCCGCGCGCGATCCCGGGCCACTGCCCGCAGGTGGTCCCGACTCCGAGCCACCGCCCTCACGCGATCCCGTACCCGAGCCCCTTCCCCGCCCGTCCCCGTCGAGGCCGGACGACGCCCGAAGCCTGCCGCTGGCCGGGCGCCCCGCGGTCCTCCGGGGCTGGGAACCACCGGCCGGTACCTACGGGCGAGGGCACCGCGGGGTCGACCTCGCCGCTGCGCCGGGCTCAGTGGTGCTCGCGGCGGCCGCGGGGCGCGTCTCCTTCGCGGGGCGCGTCGCGGGTCGCGGGGTGGTGGCCATCGAGGTGGCCGACAGCGGCGACCCGCCGCTGCGGACCACCTACGAGCCGGTGCGCGCGCTCGTCGCCGAAGGCGCGCACGTGACGGCCGGTGAGGGCGTGGGAGTTCTGGAGGCCGGGCCCTTCCACTGCCCGTCGGGCTGTCTGCACTGGGGCCTGCGGCGCGGCGACGCGTATCTGGACCCGTTGTCGCTGCTGCCGCCCGAGCTGCTGCGGCGGGGGCCGTCCCGTCTGCTGCCGGTGTTCGGTGTACCAGAACCCGTTGCGCCGGAATCCGGTGCGCCTGCCGAAGGGGCCGGGGACGGACTCGCCGCCCCCGGCGTTCTGTTCGCCGCCGCGCGACGTACCGTTCCGCCGCGCGCCACCCCACGGCCCGCTGTCAGTCCCGCACCCCCTGTACGCCGCGCAGGACCATGGCGACGGCGGTGTCCGCGATCACGGCCGGCTCCTCCGCCACGCCGAGCTCGATACGCCGGACCGCGGCGTCCACGGAGCCCTGCACCAGCATCGCCGCCAGCCGCGGTTGCTCGTGGCCCAGTTCCCCGAGTGCCTCGACGATCATGGCGATCAGTCCGCCGTGCGCAGCTCTGATCTTCTCGCGGGCCCCGGCGTCCAGCTCGCTCGCCGAGATCGCGACGACCGCCCGGTGGCGGCGGTCGCCGACGAGATCGAGCTGCCGGCGCACATACGCTTCGATCTTCCCCTCGGGCGTGGTGGCCTGCTCCATCGCGCTCTCGACCTCCGCCGCCCAGACGGGGAAGTCGACGGCGCACAGCTCTTCGACGACGGCCGCCCGGGAGCGGAAGTACTCGTAGACGGAGGACCTGGCGAGGCCCGTGCGTTCGGCGAGGGCGGGGAAGGTCAGCGCCTCCGTACCGCCCTCGGACAGCAGGGAGCGGGCGGCGTCCAGGAGGGCGCCGCGCTGCATGGTCCGGTGCTCGGCCACCGAGGCCGCTCGAATCCTGGGCACGGGTCCACTTTACGGCGACCGGTGTTCGAGCGGCGCTGTGCGGCCCCGATCAGTGGCCGAAGCCACCGCGGGCGGGCGCGGGCCGACGCCGGTCTCAGCGTCCGGCGTCGGCCAGTTTCGCCCGCAGTTGCAGCACCGATTTGGTGTGGATCTGGCTGACCCTGCTCTCGGTCACCCCGAGCACGTTGCCGATCTCGGCGAGGGTGAGGCCCTCGTAGTAGTAGAGCGTGACCACTGTCTTCTCACGCTCCGGGAGTGTGTTGATCGCCCGGGCGAGCAGCCTTCTGAGCTCGCGGTCCTCCGCGACCTCGACCGGGTCGTCGGCGGAAGTGTCCTCCAGCGTGTCCATCAGGCTCAGCCGGTCGCCGCCCTCGCCGCCGACATGCAGCAGTTCCTCCAGCGCGACCACGTTCGCCAGGGACAACTGGCTGAAGACCGAGTGCAGTTCCTCCAGCGTGATGCCCATCTCGGCGGCGACCTCGGGCTCGGAGGGGGTGCGCCGCAGCTGCGCCTCCAGCGTGGCGTACGCGCGCTCCACGGCCCGCGCCTTCTGACGCACCGAGCGCGGGATCCAGTCCAGCGCCCGCAGCTCGTCGATCATGGCGCCCCTGATGCGCGTGATCGCGTACGTCTCGAACTTGATCGCGCGCTCGATGTCGAACTTCTCGATCGCGTCGATCAGTCCGAACACCCCCGAGGAGACGAAGTCGGCCTGCTCGACGTTGGAGGGCAGGCCCACGCTCACCCGGCCCGCGACGTACTTCACCAACGGCGAGTAGTGCAGGATCAACTGCTCCCGCAGCCGCTCGTCGCCCGTGGACTTGTACGAGCGCCACAACTCGTCGAGGGAGGAGGGGGCGGGAGGGCGCACAGTGCCACGCGCAGCCGGTGGTACTGCCGTGCGGTCAGACCCGGAGGTGTGCTGGGGCATGTGGTGCCTTGAGCCGTTCTGCCGTGAAGTGCTGGGGCCGGGAGACTTGTGTCGGATGCGGGGTCCTTGTGAGCGTAGCGTGATTACGGCGTCGCGGTCCGCGCAGGACGACGGGTCGGCGCCGTGCGATTCCGGCCGATCGGACGAGGCTGCGGTCCGGGACCATCACCGCGGGTGCCGGCCCCGGGCGTGCCGCCGAAAGGCCGGCGAAGGTCATCGACTTCACCTTTTCACCCGAATGCGCCAGGTCAAGTACCGCCTCGCCGCGCGTCGCCATTGCATGTCCGCCTCCGCGTCAACTGCCATCCGTCGCCATGTCGTTCGACGAACCCCAGTGAGTGCAGCTCGTACAACCTTCCGACGGCTTCGTCGGTACTGGTTCCGGCTGCGCGGGCGACGTCACAGCCAGTGACGGTGCCGCGGTACGGCAGCGCGTCGAGGACCCGCGCGGCGTCCGCGTCCAGCAGGTCCCGCGGGTGGACGGGCCCCTGTGCGACAGGGGCGAGATCGCCGATGTCCCCCACCAGTTCGACGACTTCCGCGGCACTGGTCACCAGGACGCCCTCGCCGCGCAGGAGTTCGTGGACGCCCGCGGACAACCCGCTGGTGGCCGGGCCCGGCACGCCCATCGTGAAGCGGCCGAGCCGCTGCGCGCCGCGTGCGGTGACGAGCGAACCGCTGCGGTGCTCGGCCTCGACCACGACGGTTCCCCGCGTCAACGCCGCGATGACCCGGTTCCGCATAAGGAATCTGCTGCGGGTCGGATGATCGGACGGCGGCAGTTCACCGATGACGAGTCCCTGTTCCGCCATACGTCCGATCAACTCGGCGTGTCCCCGGGGGTACGCGACGTCCACCCCGCAGGCCAGGACCGCCATCGTCGCCCCGCCGACGGCGAGCGCGCCGCGGTGCGCCGCGCCGTCCACGCCGAAAGCCGCTCCCGACACGACCACCCACCCCAGCTCCGCGAGCCCCGCGCCGAGGCTCGCCGCCATGTGGGACCCGTACGGTGTGCAGGCCCGGGCGCCGACCACGGCGACCGAGCGCAGCGCCCAGAGCCGCAGATCTCGCGGCCCCCGCACCCAGAGTCCCGTCGGCCTGGCGTCCCCCAGGTCGTCGAGCTGACCGGGCCACTCCAGTTCGCCCGGGCAGACGAACCGCCCACCGAGCGCGGCGACCGCCGCCAGGTCCCGCTCCGGTTCGACGCGCTCAGCCCGTAAGCGGTAGCCGCCGAGACGCTTCGCGGTCATGCCCTCAAGGCGTTCCGCACTGCCGTCCCGGGCTCTGATCCGCCGCAGCAGCTCGACGGCCCCGTACTCACGCAGCCATCGGCCGCCCCGCTCGTCCCCCGGCTCCAGAATGCGGGTCAGCGCGACCCGCGCCAGCCGTTCCCGGACATCGGCCGCCGTCTTGGCATCCCCTCCCGGCGCGGCGCGATCGGACCGCGTTCCTGTCTCACCGCCGTGCTCCGACGCCCCGCCCGGGAAGCGCTGTGGCTCCTCCCGTCGTCCGCGGCCCACCCCCGTCACGACGCACCGGCCTTGACCGGGACACCTCGCGAAATCCCGGTCCGCAGTTCAAGCGCCACCGCGACATCGGATGCCTCCGGGCGGTCGGCGCCGCGCAGATCGGCCACCGTCCACGCCACTCTGAGGACCCGGTCCAGACCCCGGGCCGTGAGCAGTCCGCGTTCCATGTCCCGCTCCGCCTCCAGGAGCGCGCCAGGTGCCGAGGTCAGCCGCGTGCGCAGCTCGTGGCCGGGAACCTCGCTGTTGGTGTTCCATCCCGTGCCGGCCAGGCGGTGGGCCGCTCGCGCCCTGGCCTCACTGACCCGGGCGGCGACGACGGCCGACGGCTCCCCTCTGCCGCCCTGCCCCATCAGGTCCTCGCGCCCGACCCGGTCGACGGACACCCGCAGGTCCACCCGGTCGAGCAGGGGACCGGAGAGCCTCGCCCGATAGCGCCGGACCGCCGACGGCGGGCATTCGCAGCCCGTGCCGCCGACGGAATGCCTGCCGCACGGGCAGGGATTGGCGGCCAGTACCAGCAGGAATCTCGCGGGCAACCGCACCACCCCGGCGCTCCGCGCCACGACCACGTGCCCGGATTCCAGCGGCTGGCGCAACGCGTCCAGCACCCGTACAGAGAATTCCGGCGCCTCGTCCAAAAAGAGAATGCCCCGATGGGCCAGGGAGACCGCGCCGGGCCGCGGCAGACCGTTGCCCCCGCCGACCAGCGACTGCATCGTCGCGGAGTGGTGGGGCGCGCAGTACGGCGCCCGGGTGACCAGCGGCTCCCCCGGCGGCAGGAGTCCTGCCACGGAGTGCACGGCGGTGACCTCCAGGGCCTCCGTCCTGGTCAGCTCCGGCAGGATGGCGGGCAGGCGCTCGGCCAGTATGGTCTTGCCCGCGCCCGGTGGGCCGGAGAGCATCAGATGGTGGCCGCCCGCCGCGGCGACCTCCAGCGCCTTGCGGGGCAGCTCCTGCCCCGCGACGTCCACGAGATCCGGCACACCGCCGTCGCCCCGGCCCGGGCCGCGGACGAGACCGGTGCCGGTCCCTGCGCCGGGCACCAGGAGCCCGGCCAGCATCGTGTCCGGGCGCCCCCCGTCGTCGTCCCTCGGTTCGTCCGGCACCGGCTCGTCGCAGAGCACCGCGATCAGCTGCCGCAGACTCCGCACGCCGAGAACCGAGACGCCGGGCACCAGCGCCGCCTCCCCCGCGGTCTGCTCGGGCACGACGACCTGGCGGTATCCGGCCTCCGCCGCCGCGAGCACGGCGGGCAGCACACCCCGCACCGGCCGAACCCGGCCGTCGAGCCCGAGTTCCCCGATCATCACCACATCGACGATGGACGCCGGGTCGATCCGCTCCGCCGCGCCCAGCACCGCGCAGGCGACCGCCAGGTCGAAACCCGAGCCGCCCTTCGGCACGGAGGCCGGCGAGAGCCCGACCGTGAGCTTCTTCTGCGGCCACTCGGCCCCGGAGTTCACCACCGCGGCCCTGACCCGGTCCCGGCTCTCCACCAGGCTCTTGTCCGGCAGACCCACCAGGGTGAACGCGGCCACCCCCGCCTCCAGGTCCGCCTGCACCTCCACCACCACGCCCTCGACGCCCACCAGCGCCACGGAGCACGCCCGCGCGAACCCCATCAGGCCACCCCCCGCACGTGCTCCATGACAGGTGCCCCGCGCCTGGGCAGCAGCACACCGACCAGGTCGATCCGGACCCCGCCGGCCGGACCACCGTGCCGGTGCAGCCAGACCTCGGCCAGATGGCGCAGCCGCTCCGCCTTGGCCGGCGTGACGGCGGCCATCGGGTGTTCGAACAGGCCCGCTCTGCGCGTCTTCACCTCGCACAGCACGAGCACGTCGCCGTCCAGCGCGACGATGTCGATCTCGCCGGCACGACAGCGCCAGTTCCGTTCCCGTACGGACATACCGGCGTCGGTCAGCAGCCGCGCCGCCAAGTCCTCGCCGTACCGTCCGAGTGCTCCCCGTGCGTTCATGTCGAAACCACCTCCGGGACCGACTCTGACGCGCCCGGTCCCGGCCTGTGGATCTTGGTGGACAACTCCGGGATTGTGGATATCCCGGCCACTCGTGCGGGGGAATCGGCCCCGGAAAGGGGTCACTGCCCCAAGGAGCGGGCAGTCCGGGGACGCGGGCGGCCCCGGCGAGGACCAACCTGGCAGACGTTCTCCGCACGGGGGACGCGGTCGCCGCACGGACGGACGGCCCCCGGGGGAGAGCGGGCTCAGCCGCCCGGAAGTTCGAGATCGCTCTTGTTGAGCTCCTCGACGTTGACGTCCTTGAAGGTCAGCACGCGCACCTGCTTGACGAAGCGGGCGGGCCGGTACATGTCCCAGACCCAGGCGTCCGCCATCGACACTTCGAAGAACACCTCGCCCTGAACCGAATGCACCTGCATCTCGTAGTCGTTGGTGAGGTAGAAGCGCCGTTCGGTCTCGATCACGAATTTGAACAGACCGACGACGTCTCGGTACTCCCGGTAGAGCTTCAGCTCCATCTCGGTCTCGTACTTTTCGAGGTCCTCGGCGCTCATTGGCATGTTCCCCTTCAGCCGTGCGTCCCCCCATTGTGCGCCAGGGCCCGGCTCCCCGGGCGCTCAGGCGAATTCGGGGGACAGAACCACCGGCGTATGCGGAGGACCGTCGTCGAGCAGCGTGCGCAGCAACTCGGCGAGTCTGGTCGGGTACACCGTCTCACGCGCCGCCGACAGTTCGGCGGAAGTCCACCATCTCAGCCCCGCGACGCTGCGCTGTTCCAGCCCGGTCAGCCCACGGGTGTCGGTGGCGGTCTGCGTCGTACGGGCCAGGTAGTACCACTCGTCCTGTTCCCAGCGGCGTCCGTCGAAGGGGAACGAGCACATCCGCTGCCAGAGCAGCGGCCCCAGTCGGACATCGGTGATGCCGGTCTCCTCCGCGAGCTCGCGCAGTGCGGCCTGTTCCCGGGTCTCCTCGCCCTCCAGGCCGCCGCCCGGGGTGAACCACCAGGTGGACGCGGGATCCTCCGGTTCGTACCCGTGTATCAGGAGGATGCGGTCGTCGGGGTCCAGCAGCACCACACGAGCGACCCTCCGCTTCTCAATGCGCACCCGTCGCCGTCCCTTCACGCTTCTCCCGTGTCGAACGCTCCCGCTGCGCCGATCGCTTCCCCTGCTCCGATCGTCGCTCCCGGGCCGCCCGTCCGGACCATGCCGCGATCGGGCCGTACACGGCGCCGCCGAGGATGAGTACCGCGCCCGCCGCGACAGCACCCAATTGCAGTCGCAGGGGGCCGGGGGACGAGACTCCGCCAGGCAGGGCGGCGAAGGTCTCCGGCCGCTCGACCATGCCGTCCATGGGCCAGGCGATGGCGTCGACCCGGGCCCGTACCGCGCTGCGCGGCACGGAGCCCTGTCCCGGGTCGCCCAGGTGGACCCGCGAGTCCAGGGAGGACCTGCGTTCGTCGCCGAGCAGGAAGAGCTGCCCCTCGGGCACGTCGGCCGTGAAGATGTTCCCCGAGGCGGGCTCGTTCTGCTGCAGATACGGTTCCTCAATGGCCTTGCCGTTGAGGGTGAGCCGACCGCCCTTGTCGCAGCAGGCGAGGGTGTCCCCGCCGATTCCGACGACCCGCTTCACCATCGGCATGTCGCCCCAGGCCGGATCGGTGAAGACCACCACGTCGCCGCGGCGCACCTCGCCGCCATCGATCCGCTGGGCGAGCACCCGGTCGCCGGCGTCCACCGTCGGGGTCATCGACTCGGTCGGCACCGTGTACGGCTGGTAGACCACGGCTCCCCAGGCGAAGCCGCCGAGGAAGAACACACAGCCGACGGCCACGGCCAGCCCCGACAGCATGCTGCCGAGCCGCCCGTGGCCGTTGCTCGTACGCCCTGTTCCACCCATCGCAGCGTCCCTCCCCGTCGGAGATCGGCAATCGCTGATCCGAGTCGGCACCCTACCCGGCGGTACGCCCGCCGGTCAGCCTCCTGCGGCGCCACAGGACGAGGGGCACCGCACCGGCCAGGCCGAGGGCCCCGGGAGCCAGGCTCATCGCCGTGTTCACCGCCGTGCCGATGCCGGGCTGGTCGAAGGTCTTCGGGACGGGCAGGGTCGCCCAGCGGTTGATCGGCCACGCCACGACGATGGCGCGTCCGACGACCTCGTCGTTGGAGACCGTGCCGCCTCCGGGCAGCTCCTGGTGGTAGCGGGAGTCGAGGGAGTTCTGGCGGTGGTCTCCCATCACCCAGATCCGGCCCTCGGGAACCGTGATCGGACCGAACGGCTCGTCGTTGCAGGGCGTGTCCCCCGGGAAGATGAAGGACTTGTCGTCGAGGGCCTTGCCGTTGACCACGACCGGGCCGTCCTTCTTGCACTCGACCGTGTCGCCACCGACCGCGATGACCCGCTTGATCAGGTCCTTCTCCTCGGCGGACGGCATCAGGCCGATGAAGCTGAGGAACTTCTGGACCACGTTCGGCTCGGGGGCCTGGGTGTCCTCCAGCCAGCCGCCCGGGTCGTGGAAGACCACGACCTCGCCGCGCTCCGGTTCCGCGCCGAACCAGGGTGTCAGTTTGTCGACCAGCACCCGGTCGCCCCGCTGCAGTGTGTTCTGCATCGAGTCCGAGGGGATCGAGAACGCCTGCACCAGAAACGTCTTGATCAGCAGCGCGAGGACCAGCGCGATGCCGATGAGCAGGGGCAGCTCCTTCCAGAAGGAGCGCGGCTTCTGCTGTCCCGTACCGCGGTGCGAGGAGCCGCCGTCAGTCCCCGCTGCGTCCGCCGTCCCCCCGGCGGACACGACGTTCTCCGGCTTGTCCGGCCGGTCCTCGGGTTCGTGTCCGGATCGTGCGCCGACCGCCAAGTCCCCCACATCCACTCCTTACTCCGTGCCACCGCCTGCGCCCCAGCCGACGCAGGCCCACCACTCCCATAACGAGCGGGAGTTCCGCAGGGGTCGGGAGAGGGATCATTCCTTCGGGATCCCTGGACGACACACTATTCGACGGGCCCGGAACCGGGACCGTCCCGGCGCGCGCGTCAGGGACCGAGTCGAATGTCGCCGGTTCGTCCAGCTTTCGCCAGTGGGCGACGGGCCAGGCGATCACCACCGCCCGTCCCACGACGCTGTTCTCGGACACCGTGCCGTGTTCCGGCTCGTCCAGGTGATAGCGGGAATCGGCCGAATCCGAACGGTGGTCGCCCATCACGAAGATCCGCCCGGCCGGAACCTTCACCTCGAATTCTCTGTGGGAGGGCAGGTCGCCGGGGTACAGATAGGGCTCGTCGAGCGGTACGCCGTTGACGGTGATCCGGCCATCCTCGCCACAGCATCGCACCGTGTCGCCGCCGACCGCGACCACACGCTTGATCAGGTCCTGCTCGTCGTCGGACGGCAGCAGCCCGACGAACGTCAGCGCCGCCCTCACGTGCGTGACGACGGGCGAGTGCTTCTCGCCGGTGTCCTCCTGCCGCAGCCAGCCGCCCGGGTCCTTGAAGACCACCACGTCGCCGCGCTCGGGCCGGGACCCGAACCACGGCGTCAGTTTGTCCACGAGCACCCGGTCGCCGATCCGGATCGTCTGTTCCATGGACCCCGACGGGATCACGAACGCCTGCACCAGGAAGGTCTTGAGGACGAGCGCGATCAGCAGCGCCACGACGACGAGCAGGGGAATCTCCCGGACGGCCGCCCCGCGCCGCCGCCGCTGGGCCCTCCGCGCCCGCTTGCGGCGCTCCGCCCTGGTCGGCAGGGGGCGCGCGGACGTCTGCGCAGGACGCGCGGACGCCGACCGGGTTTCGCCCGGCCGTGCCGTCCCCGGGTCTTCGCCGCCCTGCGGTCGGCCGTGGTCACCCATGGGCGCCGCCCGTGGGTGCCCGTACGCCGGTGAAGGCGCCACTCTCCACGAGCGAGCCCATCCGGCGCGGTGGCCAGCCGATCCAGTCCACCCGGCCGATCACCATGTCGACCGGGACCATGCCGCCACCGGGATCACCCAAGTGGTCGCGCGAGTCGCGGGAACGGGAACGGTGGTCGCCCATCACCCACAGCGTGCCGTCGGGGACGACGATGTCGAAGCGCACCTGGGACGGCTCGTCCCCCGGGTACAGGTACTCCTCCGTGACCGGGCTGCCGTTCACCTCGATCCGCCCACTCCGGTCGCAGCAGATCACCCGGTCCCCTCCCACGCCCACCACCCGTTTCACGTAGTCGGTCTCGGCGGGCTCCACCAGCCCCAGGGACGCCGCCGCTCCGTGCAGCAGACCGGTGACGGGATTCTGCGGCGGCGGTTCGCGCACAAAGGATCCGGTGCCGTCGAAGACCACCACGTCGCCGCGGCGCGGAACGGAGCCGAAACGATACGCCAGCTTGTTCACCAGCACCCGGTCCCCCACCTCGAGGGTGGGCTCCATCGAGCCGCTGGGGATCAGGTAGGGCTGCACCACGAAGGTGCTGAGGAGCAACACGAAGGCCAGGCAGACGGCTCCGAGCACGGTGGTGCGCCGCCATGACATCGAGGCGGCCAGCCGGACCAGCCGAGGAATACGCGCGGAGCGCGACCGTTCCTCCGACCCTGCTGCGGGTGCGGAGGAGCGGTCGCGCTCCGAGGGCTTGGCTTCCGTGTCCATCGGGGCCAGAGCTTAACCGGCCGTCCTGTGGACCCGGGAGTCCGTTCAGTTGTCGCGCTTCTCCTTGATCTTCGCGGCCTTGCCGCGCAGCTCACGGAGGTAGTACAGCTTGGCGCGACGGACGTCACCGCGGGTGACGAGCTCGATCTTCTCGAAGATCGGGCTGTGCACCGGGAAGGTGCGCTCGACGCCGACGCTGAAGGAGACCTTGCGGACCGTGAAGGTCTCGCTGACACCGGAGCCCTGGCGGCGGATGACGACGCCCTTGAACTGCTGGATACGGGAGCGGTTGCCCTCGATCACTCGCACGTGGACGTTGACGGTGTCGCCGGGGCGGAACGCGGGGATGTCGGTACGCAGCGACGCGGCGTTGACGTCATCGAGCAGGGAAGACATGTTGTCTGCTTTCTTCGCCGATGCCACAGGTCATCGACGGGAGGTCGTGAGGATGGGGATGCCGCGCGCGCCGGGCGGGCGTCTGGACCGCTCCCCCGCGTACGGGGAAGGCGACGGCCGCTCCCCCTGTGGCAGGGGCGCACGCCGGACGCACAGCAGCGGCCTATTCTTCCACGGCCTTCGGCCTGCACCAAAATCGGCCCTCTGGTTCCGGGGACCAGCCGAGGATGGAGAGGATCTCGCGGTCCTTCTTGTCGAAGGCGCTCGCCTCGCAGCGCTCGATGAGGTCGGGCCGGTTGAGCGCGGTGCGGCACAACGCCTCGTCCCTGCGCCAGCGCGCGATCCTGCCGTGGTGGCCGCTGAGCAGGACCTCCGGGACACCCCGGCCGCGCCACTCGGGCGGCTTGGTGTAGACGGGCCCCTCCAGCAGGTTGGCCATCGCGCCGGGGGCGAAGGAGTCGTCCTGGTGCGATTCGGCGTTGCCGAGCACTCCGGGCAGCAGCCGGGCCACCGCCTCCGTGATCACCAGCACTGCGGCTTCCCCGCCGGCCAGGACGTAGTCGCCGATGGACACCTCGACGACCGGTATGCGGGTCGCGTACTCGTCCATCACCCGTCGGTCGATGCCCTCGTAACGGGCCGGGGTGAAGATCAGCCACGGCCGCTCGGAGAGCTCGACGGCGACCTCCTGGGTGAACGGACGACCGCTGGGCGTGGGCACCACGAGCACGGGGGCGTGCGCCCCCGCCTCGTAACCGCTCGCGAGGACGTCGTCCAGCGCGTCCCCCCAGGGCTCCGTCTTCATGACCATGCCGGGGCCACCGCCGTACGGGGTGTCGTCGACCGTGTTGTGCCGGTCGTACGTCCAGTCGCGCAGATCGTGGACGTGCACGTCGAGCCGGCCGCGGGTGCGGGCCTTGCCGACCAGTGAGACGTTCAGCGGTTCCAGGTACTCGGGGAAGATCGTGACGACGTCGAGCCGCATCAGGCGTCCTCTCCGGAGCCGGGCGCCCGGGTCCCGTCCGCCCGGCCCCCGTCCGGCGCGTCCGCCTCCTCGTCCCTCGGGGAAGCGATCACGGCCTGGGTCTCGTCGATCAGACCCGGCGGCGGAGCGATCACCGCGCGCTGCTCCTCCAGGTCGATCTCGGTGACGATCTCCTCGACGAACGGGATCATCACCTCGCCGCCGTCCGGCCGCTCCACGATGAGCAGGTCCTGGGACGGCAGATGCGTGATCTCGGTGATCCGGCCGATCCCGGTGCCGTCGGCGAGGACCACATCGAGGTCGATGAGCTGATGGTCGTAGAACTCCTCGGGGTCCTCGGGGAGTTCGTCCGGGTCGACCTCGGCGATCAGGAGCGTGTTGCGAAGGGCCTCGGCGGCGTTGCGGTCGCGCACGCCCTCGAAGCGCAGCAGCAGCCGCCCGCTGTGCACCCGGCCGGTCTCGATCGTCAGCGGCCCGGCGGAGGCCGGATCGGTGACGAGCACGGCTCCGGGCGCGAGCCTCAGCTCCGGCTCGTCCGTACGCACCTCGACGGTGACCTCGCCCTTGATGCCGTGGGCACGGCCGATCCGCGCGACTACCAACTGCACCTTGTGTCTCTCCTGTCGTACGACGACGGGCCGGGGCGGGCGTATGGCCCTCCCCGGCCCGTGCCGGTGTTCAACTCTCTCAGCGAACCTGGTCCACATCGACGAGGTCGACGCGGATACCACGACCACCGATGGCGCCCACGACGGTACGCAGCGCGCGTGCGGTGCGGCCGTTGCGGCCGATCACCTTGCCGAGGTCGTCAGGGTGGACCCGGACCTCCAGCACGCGACCGCGACGCAGGTTGCGCGAAGCGACCTGCACGTCGTCGGGGTTGTCGACGATGCCCTTCACGAGGTGCTCGAGAGCCTCCTCGAGCATGCTCAGGCCTCGGTCGACTCGGCGGAGGCGGCCGCGTCAGCAGCCTCGTCCGCCTTCTTGTCGGACTTCTTCGCCTTCTGCGTGATGGCTTCGCCCTTGGCCTCCTCGCCGTCGCCCAGGCTCTCGAAGAGGGCCCGCTTGTCGGCCTTCGGCTCCGGCTGCAGCAGTGGCGCGGGGGCCGGGAGGCCCTTGTGGGCCTGCCAGTCACCGGTGAGCTTCAGGATCGCGAGAACCGGCTCGGTCGGCTGGGCGCCGACGGAGAGCCAGTAACGCGCGCGCTCCGAGTTGACCTCGATGCGCGAGGGGTTCTGCACCGGGTGGTACAGGCCGATCTCCTCGATGGCCCGGCCGTCACGGCGGGTACGGGAGTCGGCGACGACGATGCGGTAGTGAGGCGAACGGATCTTGCCCAGACGCTTCAGCTTGATCTTGACTGCCACGGGAGTGGTGTCTCCTGGTCTATGACGTGATTGGGCACGACGAAATGCCACGTGGGGTTGCGGTACTCGGGTGCCCGATGGACGCGTCAGCCGGAGGAGAGAGGGGTCCTGTGCGGCTGTCGAGTACAGCTAGCCATTGTGCCACACCCCATGAGGTCACCTCACTGCGACCGCCGGCTCCGGGATACGGAAGGGCTTTCCGCAGCCACCGCAGACGATCGGCGCCTGCGCCAGCACCGACGGAACGACCCGTACGTTGCGTCCGCAGTCGCAGACGGCCTTGACGCGCACGCCTCCCCCGGAGGAGCCGTGCCGGGCGGCGGGCCCGCGGAACGAACGCTTGGTGTCGGCGGCGGTGGCGACGGTGTGCGCCTTGAGGGCGCGCTGCAGCCGCTCGATCGTCGGGCGGTACCGGCGCTTGGCCTCGGGGTTGAGCGTGACCAGCGAGAAGCCGCTGCTGGGATGGGGCTCCTCGGTGTGGTCGAGACCCAGCTCCTCGGCGATCGCGAGGAATCGACGGTTGTGATAACGGCCGGCCCGCGAGGTGTCGCGCACACCTCGCGCGGCGGCGATGCCATGGACTGCCTCGTGCAGCAGTCGCTCGAATGAGAGTTCGGCGCCACAGGCGGACGAGGACTCTCCGATCAGGGACTCGGGAGCGGCTAGATCCGGCAACTCGGGGTGGTACCGCTGAATGTCGGCCCACGCCTGCGCCAGCTCTGCGGCAAGTACAGGTGGTGTCGTGCTCACGTCGTGACAACGAGCGCGAGTGCCCCGGTGTTCCGATTCCGGGCCATCCCAAAATAATTTGCACGTACCAGTCAGTTGCCGTTGATGCGTCCTGACGAGGGCGGGTGCGCAGATCTGCGGAGAAGTCTCACAGCTCACACCAAGGTGGTACGTAGTGGCGTGTACGCACGGACGTGTAGACGCGTGTGTAGACGGCAACCGTACGCGGGCCGCCGAGCGGCCTCCGAGGCGGGTGCGTGTTCCCGAATACGGCGGGTAGGGCGTCGGCGGGGCTGCCCCCGACGGGGGTGCGTTCCGGGCCGGGACGCGCCCTGGCCACCGTGCGCCACCGGCGCGGCGTCCTCGACGTGCCCGGTCTCGCGTGTCGGGTAAGACTGGGGAGGAACGGGCAACAGGCGTACGGGACACCCGCTTTGCGCTGTCCGTCCGTCGGTGACCGCCCCGCGTGCCGACGGGGCGGCCGTCCCCCGTCCCCCGTGCCGACGGGGCGGCCATCCCCCGTTCTGCGTGCCTCGACGAGGAGGCCGCCTTCCCGAGGTGGGTGGCGGGCGCACGGTTTCCCGGTCCGTGGAGGGGCGGCGCGGACGCGACGTGGGGCACCACTCGGGCACGACCGATCGCACAGGACCGACCTCTCGGCGGATTGGGGCGCTTCCATGACACCTACGCTCGTCCGGCACCACGGCCACACGGACACGGCCACCGCGGTGACCCCCGGCACTCGCGCCCGGGACTGGGCGGAGATCCAGGAACGCATGCTCGCGCCGCTGTACGAGGCGGTGTACGAGCGGCTCGAAGTGGGGAGGGGGACCCGTCTGCTCTCCCTCGGCTGCGGCTCCGGTCTCGCGCTCCTGATCGCCGCCGCGCGCGGGGCGCGCGTCACCGGCGTCGACACCGACCCGGACCGGCTGGAGCTCGCCCGGACGCGGCTGCTGCGCGGTGCGTCGGGCGGCGACGGGATCGAAACGGCGGGCCATCGGCTCGTGGCCGGTGATCCGTCGGAGGCGGTCGCGGGGGACGGGACGCCGTACGACGTGATCACGGCGTTCGCCCCGCTCGGGTGCTCGGACGGCGACGACGAGCGGCTCGTGGCGACGCTGCGTGCCGCCGTACCGCTGGCCGCCCGGGGAAGCGCGGTGGTCCTGACCGGGTGGGGCCCGCCGGAGCGGTGCGCGACGGCGCCGGTGCTGCGGGCGGCGGGCCGGGGGTCCGACGGAAGCCGGGCGTCCCGTTCCGGCGGCTGGCGTCCGCCGCGCCGGGACGACCTCGAAGAAGCGGCGTTCCGGGCCGGTCTGATGCCGGACGGATCCGGACGGGTGGCGTGCCCGTTCGGCTACACGGACATGGAGAGCGCGGTCCGGGGACTGCTGTCCACCCGGCCGTTCGACCGGGCGGTGCGCTCGACGGACCGACGCCGGGTGGAGAGCGCGGTGGCGCGGGCCCTGCGTCCACACCGGCGCCGGGACGGCAGTGTCTGGATGCCGAACGTCTTCCGATATCTCGTGTGCACCGTCTGAGGCGTCCGTCTCGTCATCGCCCCGTGGACCGTCGGCCTCCCGCACCGTTCGGAGCGTCCCGGCATCGTTGCGTCTCCGAATGTCTCCGAGTCGCCGGCCCGTGCGCTGCTGAAGCGTCTGTCCTCTGCGCGCCGTCCGGGGCGTCCCGGGGCCCCGGACGTCTCCGCCGTGGCCCCGAGACCTCGGCGCCGTGCCACGTCCGGGTGGCGGTCGCTACTTGCCGAACCGAGTGATGCCCGCCGCCCGGTACGCCTCCGCCTCGTCCAGCGTCTCCTTCGCCAGCAGGGCCGTGGCCAGCGCGTCCAGCCGGTCCCGGTTCTCGCGCAGCAGCCCGCACGCCGCCTCGTAGCACTCGTCGACGATGCGCCGCATCTCGGCGTCCACGGCGTCCAGCGTCGCGGGGGCGGCCGACAGCCCGTACGCCTGCTGGGCGTCGCCCGGGATCGCGGTCAGCCTGCCGACCCGGGGGCTCATGCCCCACCGGCCGACCATCCCCCGGGCCAGTCGGGTGACCTGTTCCAGGTCGCTCTCGGCCCCGGTGGTGACGACTCCGAAGACGACCTGCTCGGCGGCCATCCCGCCGAGCGCGCCGATGATCCGGCCGCGCAGGTACTCCTCCGTGAACGCGTACTTGTCGGCCTCCGGGGTCGAGAGGGTGACGCCCAGCGCCCGGCCGCGCGGCACGATGGTGACCTTGCGGACCGGGTCGGCCCCCGGCTGGACCATGCCGAGCAGGGCGTGTCCGCTCTCGTGGTACGCGGTCCTGCGGCGTTCCTCGTCGGACATGACCAGCGAGCGTTCGGCTCCGAGCTGGATCTTCTCCAGGGCGTCCGAGACGTCGGACCGGTTCACCTCTGCCTGCCCGCGCTTGACGGCGAGCAGCGCGGCCTCGTTGGCGAGGTTGGCGAGATCGGCACCGGTCATGCCGGGAGTCGTCGCGGCCACCTGGCCCAGGTCCACGTCGCCGGCGAGCGGGATCCGGCGGGTGTGGATCTCCAGGATCGCCTCCCTGCCGTTCCGGTCGGGCGGGCTGACCTGGACGATCCGGTCGAAGCGGCCGGGACGGGTCAGGGCGGGGTCGAGGACGTCCGCGCGGTTGGTGGCGGCGAGGACGACGACACCCTCGGAGCCGGAGAAGCCGTCCATCTCGGTGAGGATCTGGTTCAGCGTCTGCTCGCGCTCGTCGTGGCCGCCCATGCCGGAGCCGCCGCCGCGGGCCCGGCCGATGGTGTCGATCTCATCGATGAAGATGATCGCGGGGGCGACCTTGCGCGCCTCCTCGAACAGTTCCCGGACCCGGCTCGCGCCGACGCCGACGATCATCTCGATGAACTCGGAGGCCGACGCCGAGAAGAACGGCACCCCGGCCTCGCCCGCGACGGCACGGGCGAGCAGCGTCTTGCCGGTGCCGGGCGGTCCGGCGAGGAGCACGCCCCCGGGCATCCGGGCGCCCATCCTCCGATACGCCTGCGGGTTCTTCAGGAAGTCCACGACATCGTTGAGTTCGCTCTCGACCTCGTCGATCCCGGCCACGTCCTCGAAGGTGGTGCGCTTGCCTGCTTCCGGCTCGACGGGCTTGGGCGGGGCCTTGCGGCCGAAGCCGCCGAGCCCGCCGCCCGCGCCCCGGGCCATCCGCCGGGCGATGAACATCCAGAGCAGCACGAGCAGCAGCATCGGGGCCAGCGAGATCAGCAGATTCGCGAGGACGCTCCGCTGTTGGACGACGGGCTCGGCCGTGACCGTGACATCGCCCTTGACCAGTTCCGCCCAGAGGTTGTCGTTCGCGAAGGCGGGGCGCTGGGTGACGAAGCTGGTGTACTTGCGATCGCTCCCCGGGACCTTCGCCTCCTTCTTGAGCTGCCCTTCGATGGCATCGCCCTTGGAGTAGATCTTGGCGACGTTCCCCGAGGTGACCTGCCTGCTGAACTCCGTGTAGGAGATCGGGCGTCCCCCCGCGCCGTTGAAGAAGGACAGCACCAGGTTCGCGATCAGGTACACGGCGAGCGCGGTCAGTATCAGTCCGCGCCAGCCTCCCGGCATCTTCCGGCCCTGCGGCGGGGGCGGCGGGGCGCCTTCGGAGCGCCACGGCTGGTCGGTGCGATCGCGCGGAGGTACGGGGCTGGTCACGCAGGCTCCTCTTCTGACAGCCGTTGAACGCGATATTAGATGAAAAATCGGATCGCGGCTTCTCGCGAGCCCGCCCGGTAGGTCCATGGCAGCGACAGGCCACAGGGGAACACCGCAGAGGGACCCCCAGCACACACACCCGGAGGGTGACAACCGCAGAGGGCCTCCGGAGCGCATGAGCAAGGGGCGCCCGCCGCCCCCGGGCTCCAGGAGTCGTTCGCTGGAGACCGGGGTCGGCGGGCGCCCCTCATGTGGATCGTGGGGCGATCAACCCATGAACTTCTTGAACTCGTCCGGCAGCTCGAAGCCCTTGTCGCCGGGGGCCGGCAGAGCGGGCGCACCACCCTGCGCGGCCTGGGCACGACGGGCCGCGGCGGCCTGCTCCTCGGCCTTGCGCTTCATCGGGTTGCCGCTCTTGCGCTTGCCCTTGGCCTGCTTCACCTGCTTCTTCTGACGGCCGGGGCCACCACCCATGCCAGGCATGCCCGGCATGCCGGGCATGCCGCCGCCCTGTGCCATCTTCGACATCATCTTGCGCGCCTCGAAGAACCGCTCCACCAGGTTCTTCACCGCGCTGACCTCGACACCGGACCCCTTGGCGATGCGCGCCCGGCGCGAACCGTTGATGATCGTCGGCTCGGCCCGCTCCTTCGGGGTCATCGACTTGATGATCGCGGCCGTGCGGTCCACGTCGCGCTCGTCGATGTTGTTGATCTGCTCCTTGATCTGCCCCATGCCGGGCAGCATCCCGAGCAGCTTGGAGATGGAGCCCATCTTCCTGACCTGCTCCATCTGGGCCAGGAAGTCGTCGAGCGTGAAGTCCTGCCCCTTCTTGGACGCCAGCTTGGAGGCCATCTTGGCGGCCTCTTCCTGGCTGAAGGTCTTCTCCGCCTGCTCGATCAGGGTGAGCAGGTCACCCATGTCGAGGATGCGGGACGCCATGCGGTCGGGGTGGAAGGCGTCGAAGTCGTCGAGCTTCTCACCGTTCGACGCGAACATGATCTGCTTGCCCGTGACATGGGCGATCGACAGGGCCGCACCACCGCGGGCGTCACCGTCGAGCTTGGAGAGCACCACGCCGTCGAAGCCGACGCCGTCGCGGAACGCCTCGGCGGTGTTGACCGCGTCCTGACCGATCATCGCGTCGACGACGAAGAGGATCTCGTCGGGGCTGACGGCGTCGCGGATGTCCGCGGCCTGCTGCATCAGCTCCTGGTCGATGCCGAGACGGCCGGCGGTGTCGACGATCACGACGTCGTACTGCTTGGACCGGGCGTGCTCGATCGAGTCCTTGGCGACCTGGACCGGGTCGCCGACGCCGTTGCCCGGCTCGGGGGCGTACACCGCGACCCCGGCCCGGTCGGCGACGACGCTGAGCTGGTTGACGGCGTTGGGGCGCTGGAGGTCACAGGCGACGAGCAGCGGCGAGTGGCCCTCGCCCTTGAGCCAGCGGCCGAGCTTTCCTGCCAGGGTGGTCTTACCGGCACCCTGGAGGCCCGCGAGCATGATGACGGTCGGCGGGTTCTTGGCGAACCGCAGCCGCCGGGTCTCGCCACCGAGGATGGAGACGAGTTCCTCGTTGACGATCTTGACGACCTGCTGGGCCGGGTTCAGCGCCTGGGAGACCTCGGCGCCGCGCGCCCGCTCCTTGACGTTGGCGATGAAGGCACGGACGACAGGGAGGGCGACGTCCGCTTCGAGCAGGGCGATACGGATCTCGCGCGCCGTGGCGTCGATGTCCGCCTCGGACAGGCGGCCCTTGCCCCGGAGGCTCTTGAAAGTCGCGGCAAGGCGGTCGGAGAGAGTATCGAACACGGCGCTCGTCGGTCCTCGGGGTCGGGGGTGTACGGATCGTTCCTAGGGTAACCGGCCCGAGCGGGCGTCCACCCTTGCCGGTCGTCCTCCGCTCCTCCCGGTCGTCAGCGCCCGGAGCGGGCGGGCGGCGGCACCACGACGACGGACACCGGGTCCCGCAGGGCGTACGCGTACGAAGAACGGAAGGCGGAGGGCAGGGAACGGAAGGCTGGGGGCAGGGAGCGGATCCCGGAGGACGGCGAACGGGTCCCGCAGGACGCAGGAGGCGACGGAGAGGGGGAGCGGAAGCCCGATGAGCCCCGGAACGCGAAGCCGCGTCCGGCCCGCCTCACCTCAGCGCGTCCTCCACCGCCTTCGCCAGCGCCGCCGCCTCCGCGTCCAGCAGCGGGGTTCCGTCGGCCCGGACGACGTAGAAGGCGTCCACCGCGTTCGCCCCCAGGGTCGACACATGCGCGCTGCGCACCCGCACCGCGCTCCCCTGCACCGCGTTCCCTTCGAGCGCACGGCCGATCCGGTGCAGCAGCCCGGGGGCGTCCTCGGCCCGTACCTCGATCACCGTCGCCAGCCGTGAGGCCGCCGGCGCGACCGTCACTCTCGGCGGTGGGGTCTTCACCCCGCGCCGCCTCGGCCGGGCCGCCTCGCGTTCGGCGAGGCGGGCGCCGATGTCCAGGGTGCCGTCCAGGGCCCTGACGAGGTCGGCGCGGAGCCGGGCGGCCTGCGGCAGGGAGCCGTACTCGGCCGCGACCCGCCAGCGGAGCAGAATCAGTCGCGGCCCGCCGGATGCGCCGACGGCGGCCCCGGCGGGGGGTTCCAGCATGCGCAGGTCGGCGGCGCGCACGGTGAGGCGGTGCAGGGCGAGGACGCCCGCGGTGACGGGAAGCGCCCCGGGGCGCTCGGGCAGGGCGACGAGGAGTTCGACGCCGACGGGCTCCGGTTGGCCTTCCCCGCCCGGCACGTGGTCCTGGAGCCGCGCGTCGTCCCGGGTCGGGGCCCCGACCCGGGCGTGCAGGGCGAGGGCGGGCCCGCCGGTGCGCAGGGCCTCGGCGGCGAGCCGTTCGTGTTCGGCGTCGGGCTCGACGGGTTCCGGTTCCTCGGGCTCCCGGCCGGCGAGCACGGCGGCGACGCGCCCGACGAGGTCGTCGACGAGGGAGGCGCGCCAGGCGGACCATGCGGCGGGTCCGGTGGCGAGGGCGTCCGCCTCGGTGAGGGCATGCAGGAGCTCCAGGGTGGACGGGGCGGAGACGGCCTCGGCGACGGAGCGGACGGTCGCGGGGTCGTCGAGGTCGCGCCGGGTCGCGGTGTCGACGAGCAGCAGGTGATGGCGCACGAGGGTGGCGATCACGCCCACGTCGTGCCGGTCGAAACCGATCCGGGCTGCCGTGTCACGGGCGATGACCTCCCCGGCGACGGAGTGGTCGCCGGGCCAGCCCTTGCCGATGTCGTGCAGGAGCGCGGCGACGAGCAGGAGGTCGGGCCGTTCGACGCGCCGCGCGAGCGAGGAGGCCCGGACCGCCGTCTCGACGAGGTGGCGGTCGACGGTCCAGGTGTGGACGGGGTTGCGCTGGGGGCGGCAGCGGACGCGTTCCCAGTCCGGGAGCAGTCGGCCGATCAGCCCCTCGGCGTCGAGCGCCTCCCATACGGGGATGGTGGCCTCGCCCGCGCCGAGGAAGGTGACGAGTTCCTCGCGGGCCTCGGCGGGCCAAGGCACCGGAAGCGGGCGGGCGGCGGCGAGACGGCGTACGACGTGGCGGGAGAGCACGAGCGCGGACCGGGCCGCCGCCGCGGCGGCGCGCAACGGCAGCACCGGGTCGCGTTCGGGGCGGGCGGCGCGGGCGAGGACGGCCTCGCCGTCGGCCTCGACCACTCCGTCGGCGAGCGGGGTGCGCTCGGCCACCGCGGTCCCGCCGCCACCAAGGAGGGCGCGGAGCCTGGGGCGTGCGGAGCGGGCGCGCAGGACGCGGCCGACCTCGCGCCAGGTGATGTCCGCCGCGTACGAGACCGTGCCTGCGGCCTCGTACGCCTGGCGGAGGAGGGCGTCCGCGTCGAGGAGCCCGAGGGCGGCGGCGACCTGGTCCTGTTCCTGGAGGGCGAGGCGGTCGGTGGCGCGGCCGGTGGTGAGATGAAGGGCGTCGCGGATGTCGAGGAGCGCGCGGCGGGCCTCGGCGAGGCCCTCGCGCGGGGCGTCGGCGACCCACGAGGCTGCCACGGCCCGCAGGGCGGTGAGGTCACGCAGTCCGCCGCGCGACTCCTTGAGGTCGGGTTCGAGCAGGAAGCGCAGCTCGCCGTGGCGTTCGGCCCGTGCGCGGCAGAGTTCGGCGAGGGCGGGGAGCCGCCCGGGGGCCTGGTTGCGCCAGTCGGCGAGGATCGCGGTGCGCAGGGCGGCGACGAGCCCGAGGTCCCCGGCGACCGGCCGGGCGTCCAGCAGGCCGAGCTGGACCTTGAGGTCCTCGCCGGCCGTCCGGCGGGCTTCGGCGGGGGTGCGTACGGAGTGGTCGAGCGCGATGCCGAGGTCCCAGACGGGGTACCAGAGGTGGTCGGCAAGGGCTGCGACGGCTCCGGTGTCGGCCCTGCCGTCGTGCAGGAGCAGCAGATCGAGGTCGCTGCGCGGGGAGAGTTCGCCGCGTCCGTGGCCGCCGACGGCCACGAGGGCGGCGCGCCGGACGCCGGTCCGCTCGGCGGCGGCGGTGAACAGCGCGGCGAGCCAGCCGTCGGTGAGCGCGGCGAGGGCGGTACGGCGCTGCGGTCCGGACCGCCCCGTCGCCCGGAGGAGGCGCAGCCGGGCCGCCGCGTAGCCGCCGGTCCCCGAGTCCGCGGGTCCACTGGTCACATCAGTGGTCACGTCAGTGGTCACTTCGGCGCTCGTCATCCGGCTGCCTTTCGTTTCGGGCTCCGGGCGGCCCCGGGGCTGCCCTGCGAGCTGCCCGGGGGTCCGGAGCGGTCCCGGGGGTCCGGAACGCGCCCGGTCCTCGGCCGGCCGGAACGCGCCCCAGCACGCGTCCGGCAGGAGTGGATCCGCTCAGAGCGCGTCCGGACCGCGTTCGCCCGTCCGGACACGTACGGCGGTGTCGACCGGCACGCTCCAGACCTTGCCGTCGCCGATCTTGCCGGTCCGGGCCGCCTTCACGACGACATCGATGAGCGGTTCGGCGTCCTCGTCCTCGACGAGCACCTCGATGCGGATCTTGGGGACGAGGTCGACGGTGTATTCGGCGCCCCGGTAGACCTCGGTGTGGCCGCGCTGCCGCCCGTACCCGCTGGCTTCCGTGACCGTGAGTCCCTGGACGCCGAATGCGTGCAGGGCCTCCTTGATCTCATCGAGCCGGTGCGGTTTCACGACCGCCGTGACGAGCTTCATGCGTCCACCTTCCTGGTCTGCTGCGGTGCCGCCGCGGCGCCGGACGCGGTCCCCCGGGGCGCGGTAGCGGACGCCGTCGCCGGGGCCGTGGTGCGCGGCGCCGTTCCGCCGCCCGCTCCGCTGAAGTCGTACGCGGTCTCGGCGTGCTCGGCCCGGTCGATGCCGGAGGTCTCGTCGTCCCCGTCGACCCGCATCCCGATCGTCCGGTCCAGGAGGAAGGCCAGGGCCGCGGAGACGACCAGGGAGTACACGAGGACGGAGAAGACCCCGACGGCCTGCTTGCCGAGCTGTTCGAGCCCACCGCCGTAGAAGAGGCCCTTGGCGTGGGACTGGACGCCGCCGGTGGCGAAGAGGCCGACGAGGAGGGAGCCGACGACGCCGCCGACGAGGTGGACGCCCACGACGTCCAGGGAGTCGTCGTAGCCGAACCGGTACTTCAGGCCGACGGCCATGGCGCACAGCACCCCGGCGACGGCGCCGACCGCGATGGCGCCGAGCGGGCTGACGGCGCCGCCGGACGGTGTGATGGCGACGAGACCGGCGACGGCGCCGGAGGCCGCGCCGAGCGTGGTGAACGAGCCGTGACGGAGCTTCTCGTAACCGAGCCAGGCGAGCATCGCGGCGGCGCCGGCGACCTGGGTGTTGACGAACATGACCGCGCCGACCCCGTCGTCGTTGCCCAGCCACGACCCGGCATTGAAGCCGAACCAGCCGAACCAGAGCAGTCCGGCGCCCAGCATCACGAGGGGCAGGCTGTGCGGCCGCATCGGGTCCTTGCCGAAACCGGCGCGCCTGCCGATGACGAGGATGACGCCGAGCGCGGCGGCGCCCGCGTCGATGTGGACGGCCGTGCCGCCCGCGAAGTCGATGACACCCCTCTCGTGGAGCCAGCCCCCCGAGCCCCAGACCCAGTGGGCCACGGGGAAGTACACGACGGAGGCCCACAGCGTGATGAACAGGGCCCAGGAGGTGAACTTCACCCGGTCGGCGAGAGCACCGCTGATCAGCGCCGGGGTGATGACCGCGAACATGAGCTGGAAGACGGCGAAGACGTACACGGGGATCGTGGAGCCGTCCCAGAGCTGGTTCAGCCCGATCCCGCTCAGGCCCGCGTAGTCCGAGGCCCAGCCGGCGACCGAGCCGATGTCGTCGCCGAAGGCGACGCTGAAGCCGTAGAGCACCCACAGGACGGTGACGATCCCGAGGCTGATGAAGCTCATCATCAGCATGTTGAGGGTGCTCTTGACGCGGACCATTCCGCCGTAGAAGAAGGCCAGGGCCGGAGTCATGAGCATCACCAGGGCCGAACAGACGAGCATGAACCCGGTGTTGGCGGCAGACAGGGTCGGGGTGTCTGCGGCGAGCGTCGTGGTGCCTGGGGGCATCGGCGCCTCCTCGTCGTCAAAGCGGCCGCGGCGGGATGAACGGGCCGCGTGCGGGACCGCTGGGAAGGACACGTGCGGGACCGCTGAGAGGGATGCGGGCCGTTGTGCACCACGAGACTCGCCCGGCACGGTTTCCATCGGGGCCGCACGGTGTTTCACAGCGGTGACGAAAGGGTCCGGCGTGTTACGTCCCCATGAACCGGTGATGGCGCCCGCGCCGTCGGGCGCGTGGTGCGCGGCGCCGCATACGGACCGCGGGCGGGCGGCCCCGCCCGCGTTCCGGCGGCACCTCTTGCGCGTCCTGCGCTCCGGGCTCGCGCACCGGTCGCCCGTAGGCGTTGCGCGCCGGCTCTCCGCGCCGGGACGGCAACGCCAACCGGCCACGCCGGCCGCCCCGCGACCTGGCGTTTGGGGGAGCCGAAGTCGATGTGTGCGGGGCGGCCGTCGTGGCCGGCGTCCTGGTACCGCCCGTCAAACCGCCTCGGCGGTTTCGGGCAGCTGCTCGGTGAGGAGGTCGGTGAGCCTGGCGACGTCGGGGATGTCCCCGAAGTCCCTGGCCGCGGTGTCGACGGTCTTGCGGAGCCGGGTGTTGACGCGTTCGGAACGGATCTTCCTGGCGATCCGCAACGCCTTCTCCGCGAGCACCGTGGACTCCTCGGGCTCGCGTTTGAGCAGGTGGACGGTGGCGAGGCCGATCAGGTTGAGCGCGTACGACCGTTGATGCTCGCCGTCCTCGCTGAACAGCTGGACCGCCTTGCGCATGCGCGGTTCGGCGAGCCCGGCGTACGTGGGCCTGCGGCCCGCGACGTAGGCGAGGTCGCGGAACGAGTGGGAGTTCTCGCCGTTGAGCTCGGCCTCCGAGAAGAAGCGGATCCAGTCGGGTTCGGGCTCGTCGTCGATCCCGACGTCGAGGAAGGTGTCCTCGGCCATCCGGACGGCCCGCTTGCACTTGGCGGCCTGACCCATGTTGGCGTACGCGCGGGCCTCCATCGCGTACAGCATGGCCTGGGTGCGCGGGGTGGCGCAGTCCCGGCTGCCGTACTGCGCGAGGTGGATGAGTTCGAGGGCGTCGTCGGGCCGCCCGAGGTGGATCATCTGCCGGCTCATACTGGACAGAACATACGAACCGAGCGGTTTGTCGCCGGCCTCTTTCGACGCGTGAAGCGCCAGAACGAAGTATTTCTGGGCCGTGGGCTGGAGGCCGACGTCGTAGCTCATCCAGCCCGCCAGCTCGGCCAGCTCGGCCGCACAGCGGAAGAGGCGCTTGGCAGTGGCCGCCGGCTGCGGCTCCTGCAGGAGGTCGGTGACCTCGTGGAGCTGACCGACGACGGCCTTGCGACGCAGGCCGCCGCCGCACTGCGCGTCCCACTGGCGGAACATCACCGTGGTCGACTCCAGCAGGTCGAGCTCGGGCCCCGAGAGCTTGGAGGGGCGACGGGCCGTCGTGGCCGGCTCGGGCTCCGCCGGTCCGGTGGCGGCCACGGGCACCAGCCAGCGCTGCATGGGTTCGACCAGGGCGGGTCCGGCGGCGAGGGCGAGCGAGGAACCGAGGAATCCGCGCCGCGCGAGCATCAGATCGCTGCGGGAGAACTCGCTGAGCAGGGCGACGGTCTGCGGCCCCGCCCACGGCAGGTCGACCCCGGACACGGAAGGCGACTGGCGCGCGGAGCGCAGTCCGAGATCCTCGACCGCGACGACCGAGCCGAACCGTTCCGAGAACAGCTCGGACAGAATGCGCGGAATCGGCTCGCGCGGCTGCTCGCCGTCGAGCCAGCGCCGCACCCGGGAGGTGTCGGTGCTGATGTGATGCGCGCCCATTTGCCGCGCCCGCCGATTGACCTGCCGCGCCAGCTCGCCCTTCGACCAGCCGCTGCGCACGAACCACGAGCTCAATTGCTCGTTGGGGCGCTTACCGGCATTCGTATCGCCTGCGCCGCTGCCACTCACTGGAACGCCCCCATCCCGCTGAAACCATCGCGATCCCGACGAACACCGTCGCGCGAACCGCTGCCAGAATGCCCTGATCCGATGACGCCCATACGGAGATTGCACGCGATCGAACAGGAAATCGGGTTGCCTCCGGCATACCCGTGCGCGCACATACTTCCACGGTTCGTGTACCGACGGTAATCCTACGATCACCACCTCCGCGAGGGCGCCTAGGGAAACGCCACCATTCGCCACCCCTTCGGATGAACGCGAACGCCACAGGGCGCGATTCACTTGACACACGGTCGATCAATTGTGGTTGCAGCGATGCACAAAAGGGGCGCACGGCTTACGGCGCACCACCGCGTGTGCACCGGAGCATCACGGATCGCGACGACGACGGAGCGTCATACGTGCATTCCTCGTCGTAACCACCGATGAGTCGGACCCGTTGGAGGGGGCATGGGCTTCACGATCGGCGGCATCCGTGAGATGCGCACCGGCTCACGACGCCGCGGCCGTACGGCCGAGAGCACGGCGGCGGCCGAATACACAGGACTGTGGGGCTGGACCGTCGTGCCCGGAGCGCGCGCCGTGGACGACCGCTGCTCGTGCGGCAAGGACCGGTGCCCCTCCCCCGGCGCCCATCCCCTGGACTTCGCGCCCGAGATCCCGCCGGGCGCCGCGCTCGACGCGGCGGTGGAGTCATGGGCCCGGGTGCCGGGCGCCTCGCTGCTGCTGCCGGTGGGGCGCGGTTTCGACGTGCTGGACGTCGCCGAGGCCGCCGGGCGCCGGGCGCTGGCACGCATGGAGCGGATGGGGCTGCCGCTGGGCCCGGTCGTACTGACGCCGTCGGGGCGGGCGCAGTTCTTCGTGGCCCCGGGCGCCGCCGCCGAGCTTCCGCGCCTGCTCTACCGGATGGGCTGGGACGACGCGGGTCTGGACCTCCGGGCCCTGGGCCCCGGCCACCACATCACCGCCCCGCCGTCCGACGAGGGCGGCCTCGGCCCCGTCCGTTGGCTGCGCCCGCCGGTGCTGGACACGGCGGCGGCGCCGCCCCCGGCCCGGCTGCTGCTGGGCACGCTGGCGTACAGCTGCCATCGCGCGCCGCTGCGCGGCTGACTCCGACGCGCACCCCGGCGTCGGGCCGGGTCGTCCCGAAGACGCCCCGGCCCGACGGACCCCCGGCGGGAAGAGCGGGAAGAGCCCCGCACAGGCGCCCCCGTGCGGCAGGCCCCGCACGGGAGGACCCGGCGCACAAGAACCGCGCACGGAAGAGCCCGACCGCCTGATGCACCGGCGGTCGGGCTCTTCCGTGGGAGTCGGGGCTCTTCCGTGAAATGGGTGGTGCGGACGTCAGTCTCCGATCAGGGCGTCCACGAACGCCTCCGGCTCGAACGGTGCCAGGTCGTCCGGCCCCTCGCCGAGGCCGACCAGTTTCACCGGTACGCCCAGTTCGCGCTGCACGGCGACCACGATGCCGCCCTTCGCCGTACCGTCCAGCTTCGTCAGCACGATGCCGGTGATGTCGACGACCTCGGCGAACACCCGGGCCTGGACCAGACCGTTCTGCCCGGTCGTCGCGTCGAGGACGAGCAGGATCTCGTCGAGCGGCCCGTGCTTCTCGACGACCCGCTTGACCTTGCCGAGCTCGTCCATGAGGCCGGTCTTGGTGTGCAGCCGCCCGGCGGTGTCGATGAGGACGACATCGGCGCCCTCGGCGATGCCCTCCTTCACCGCGTCGAAGGCGATCGACGCCGGGTCGCCGCCCTCGGGTCCGCGGACGGTACGGGCGCCGACGCGCTCGCCCCAGGTCTGGAGCTGGTCGGCGGCGGCGGCACGGAAGGTGTCGGCCGCGCCGAGCACGACGCTGCGGCCGTCGGCGACGAGCACCCGGGCCAGCTTGCCGGTGGTGGTGGTCTTGCCGGTGCCGTTGACGCCGACGACCATCACCACACCGGGGGTCTCCAGGCCGCTCTCGGTCCTGACCGCACGCTCGACGTCGGTGCCGATCAGCGTGAGGAGTTCCTCGCGCAGCAGGGCGCGCAGCCCTTCGGGGGTACGGGTGCCGAGGACGCGGACGCGTTCGCGGAGCCGCTCCACCAGTTCCTGGGTGGGCGCGACACCGACATCGGCGGTGAGAAGGGTGTCCTCGACCTCTTCCCAGGTCTCCTCGTCCAGGTTGTCCCGGGACAGGAGCGTGAGCAGCCCCTTGCCGAGGGAGTTCTGCGAACGGGCGAGCCGGGCGCGCAGCCGTACCAGCCGGCCGGCGGTGGGCTCGGGCACTTCGAGGGCCGGGGCGACGGGCGCCTCCGGCTCGACGAGCTCGGGGGCCTCCGCGACGGGCGCCTCGGCCGTGGGGGGAGCGACCTCCTCGATGGTGCGGCGCGGTTCCTCGCGCGGCGTCTCGGCTTCCTCGCCGACTTGGGGCTCGGCGGGAGGAGTGATGGTCGGCGTGCTCGGCGGCGCCGGGGGCAGCTGCTTCTTCTTGCGGCCGCTGACCACGAGCCCGCTGATCACGCCGACCGCGACCAGGGCGATGACTACAGCAAGGATGACGAATTCCATAACCCACCCAGTATCGGCCACACCCGGACGTGCGGGCCGCCCCGAGGATCCGGCCGCGCTGGCGGCCCCGAAGAATCACCCGCACCCCACTCGGCCGTTATGCGCTTTTTCATGGCATATGCGGCGTCATGGTCGGACGGCAAGGACGCGAGCCCGCCCATGGAGACCCGCGGCCCGGACCCCCGTCCCCGGCGGCGAACGCAGCGGCCGGGTCCCGGCCCTGTTCCCCACCCGGGTCGGCGGGAACCCGATCGCACTGTCGCCCACCAGCGGCACTCGCGGTCCGGCCACGGCCCGCCACCGGGCACGCGGGCGGACCGCGAGGCGCCATGCCCCTCCACTTCTGACGAGACGTCAGCTAGTGTCCGGCCTCGCCGCGCCCGACCGAGAAGAGGACACGCGTCATGGCCTTCACAGTGGTCCGGTTCAATCTCGTCGATCCCGCCGCCACTCCCGAGTCGCTCTCGGCCCGCTACCGGGCCGCGCTGGAGATGGCCGCGTACGCCGACGAGCACGGCGTCGACACCGTGCAGACCGAGGAGCACCACGGCGTCGAGAACTCCTGGCTGCCCTCCCCCTTCGTCTTCGCCGGGTCGGTCCTCGGCGCCACCCGCCGTATCGCCGTCACCGTCTCGGCGATCATCGGCCCGTTGCACGACCCGCTGCGGCTGGCCGAGGACATCGCGGTCCTGGACCTGCTGAGCGCGGGCCGGCTGATCACGGTGGCGGGGATCGGTTACCGACCGCAGGAGTACGAACGGGCGGGCGTCGAGTGGACGCGGCGCGGCAGGCTCCAGGACGAACTCCTGGAGACCCTGGTGCGGGCGTGGACCGGGGAGCCGTTCGCGTACCGCGGCCGTACGGTCCGGGTCACGCCGCGCCCGTACACCCGGCCGCACCCCCCATTGCTGGTGGGCGGCAGTTCGCGGGCGGCGGCGCGGCGTGCGGCGCGGTTCGGGCTGCCGTTCTTCCCGAGCGCGCATCTGCCGGAGCTGGAGGCGTACTACCACGAGCGGCGGGCGGAGTTCGGGACGGACGGCTTTTGCATGATGCCGTCGGCCGAGACTCCTCTGCTGCACGTGTCCGAGGACCCGGACCGTACGTGGGCGGACCACGGCGCACACTTCCTGCACGAGGCGCGCACGTACGCCTCCTGGCAGTCCGCGGACATCCGTTCCGCCGTGCGTTCGGCGGCGGGCACGGTGGGCGCGCTGCGGGACGAGGGCGTCTACCGGGTGGTCACCCCGCAGGAGTGCGCCGGGCTGGCCGGAAAGCTCGACAGTCTGGTGCTGCATCCGCTGTGCGGCGGGATGCCGGTCGAGGAGGGGTGGCGCAGCCTGCGGCTGTTCTGCGAGGCGGTCGCGTCGCGCTGATACGGCCCGCGGCTCCGTGCGCCCGGGGCGGGGCGCACGGAGGGACGGGCATGGACGGGTCAGCCCATCTCCTCCAGCGCCTTGCCCTTGGTCTCCCGCACGAACCGGAGCACGAACGGGATGGAGAGCGTGGCGAAGCACGCGTAGATGATGTACGTGCCCGAGAGGTTCCAGTCGGACAGGCTCGGGAAGCTCGCGGTGATCAGCCAGTTGGCCATCCACTGCGCGGAGGCGGCGATCCCGAGCGCCGCCGCGCGGATCCTGTTCGGGAAGATCTCGCCGAGGAGGACCCAGACGACCACGCCCCACGACAGGGCGAAGAAGAGCACGAACACATGGGCCGCGACGAGCGCCACGACGCCCTCGGAGTGCGGGAGTTTTCCGCCGACGAGCGGGGCGGAGAAGGCCCATGCCTCGAAGGCGAGGGCGATGGCCATGCCGGTGGAACCGACCAGCGCGAGCGGCTTGCGCCCCACCCGGTCCACCAGCGTCATCGCGATGACGGTACCGATGATGTTGATGATCGACGTGGTGAACGAGTAGAGGAACGAGTCGGTCGGGTCGATGCCGACGGACTGCCACAGCGTCGCCGAGTAGTAGAACGCCACGTTGACGCCGACGAGTTGCTGGAAGGCCGAGAGGCCGATGCCGATCCAGACGATCGGCAGGAAGCCGAGGCGGCCGCCGAGCAGGTCCTTGAACGTGGACTTGTGCTCCCGGCGCATGGCTGTCTCGATCTCGGCCACCCGCGCGTCGAGGTCGACGCCCTTGCCCTCGACCTCCTCCAGGATCTTCCTGGCCCGGTCCTTCCGGCCGATCGAGATCAGGAACCGGGGCGATTCCGGGATCGCCAGCGACAGCAGCCCGTACAGGGCAGCGGGAACGACCATCACACCGAGCATCCACTGCCACGCCTCCAGACCGCCGATCCGGCCGCGCTGGTCCCCTCCGGCGAATTGCAGGATGCCGTAGTTGACCAGCTGCGAGATGGCGATGCCCACGACGATCGCCGCCTGCTGGAAGGAACCGAGGCGGCCCCGGTAGGCGGACGGCGAGACCTCGGCGATGTACGCGGGGCCGATCACGGACGCCATGCCGATGGCAAAGCCTCCGATGACGCGCCACATGGCCAGGTCCCAGAGCGCGAACGGGAGCGCGGAACCGACGGCGCTGACGGTGAAGAGCGCGGCGGCGATCTGCATGCAGCGGATGCGGCCGATGCGGTCGGCCATGCGTCCCGCGGTGGCCGCGCCGATCGCGCAGCCGATCAGGGCGATGGCGATGACCTGGGCGAGTGTCGCCGAGCCGATGTCGTACCGGCTGCGGATCGCCTCCACGGCGCCGTTGATGACCGAACTGTCGTAGCCGAAGAGGAAGCCGCCCATGGCTGCGGCGGCCGTGATGAAGACGACATGGCCGAGGTGCTCCGGGTGGGCGGCGCGCGCTCCGGACGCCGGTCCCTGCGCGGTGTCGGTCACATGAACTCCTGATGCCTGGACGCGTCGTCAGGTGCGGCAACGAGCCGTGCGGGGAGTGTGCTCCTCCGCAGGGGGCACCCCCAGTGGGGCACAACTTTCCGGCTGCCACCACTTGAAGGAGTGAGACGGGCCGCGCGACCCTCGCGTTCGATTCCCGAAGGCGCTGTCGCCGCACTGGCGCTCATCCGTTCAAGAGAACGCGAGCAATGGGTTGGAGTGTCGAAGGCCGATGGCCTCTCGGGGTTCAGCGCAGCCGCTGGCTGATGACCTTGGAGACCCCGTCCCCCTGCATCGAGACGCCGTACAGCGCGTCGGCGACCTCCATCGTCCGCTTCTGGTGCGTGATCACGATGAGCTGCGAGCTCTCCTGGAGCTCCGCCATGATCCGGATGAGCCGCTGCAGATTGGTGTCGTCGAGGGCCGCCTCGACCTCGTCCATCACATAGAACGGGCTCGGCCGGGCCTTGAAGATCGAGACCAGCAGCGCCACCGCCGTGAGCGAGCGCTCCCCGCCGGACAGCAGCGACAGCCGCTTGACCTTCTTGCCCGGCGGCCGGGCCTCGACGTCCACGCCGGTCGTGAGCATGTTGTCCGGATCGGTCAGGACGAGCCGTCCCTCGCCTCCCGGGAACAACCGCGAGAACACGCCCTCGAACTCCCGGGCCGTGTCCCGGTACGCCTCCGTGAACACCTGCTCGACCCGCTCGTCGACCTCCTTGATGACCTGGACCAGATGGGCACGGGTCTTCTTCAGGTCTTCGAGCTGCTCGGAGAGGAACTTGTGCCGCTCCTCCAGGGCCGAGAACTCCTCCAGGGCGAGCGGATTCACCTTCCCGAGTTGCTGATACGCCCGTTCGGCCGCCTTCAGCCGCTTCTCCTGCTCGGCCCTGACGAACGGCCTCGGCCGGTTGCGCGGGTGCGCGGGGTCGTCCGGCAGCTCCTCGCCCACGGCGGCCGGCGAGGGGGGTACGAGCTGGTCGGGGCCGTACTCGGTGACCAGGGCGGCCGGCTCGACGCCCAGCTCCTCCAGCGCCCTCGTCTCCAGCTGCTCCATCCTCAGCCGCTTCTCGGCGCCGAGCACCTCTCCCCGGTGCACCGAGTCGGTGAGCTTGTCCAGCTCGTCCTTGAGGGCGCGGCCCTGGTCGCGCTCGGTCGTCAGCTCGCGTTCGCGCTCCGCCTTCGCCTCCTCGGCCGCGGACCGCTCGCGCTCGGCCCGTGCGACGGACACCTCGACGTGGGCCAGCAGCTGGCGCGCCCCGGACGCGACGGCGGAGGCCACGTGGGCCTCGTGCCGCCGCCGGGCGCGGCGCCGCTCGGCGCGGGCCCGGGCCTCGCGTTCGGCGCGGGCCGCCCGGTCGAGGGAGTCCGCGCGGCCCGCGAGCCCCTTGACCCGTTCCTCGTGGGTACGCACCTGGAGGCGGGCCTCCATCTCGGTCTGGCGGGCGTTGGCCCCGTCGGCGGCGAGCCGGTCGCGCACGGAGGTGTCCGGCTCCTCCTCGACCGGTGTCTCCTGGGCGACGAGGAGCCGTTCGGCCAGTTCCTCGGCCTCCTCCGTCGCCCGGTCGAGCGCTTCCTGGGCGCGCGCGGCGGACGCGGTCGTCCGCTCGGCCTCGCCCGCCGCGCCGCGGGCCTGCCCGGCGAGCCGTCCCAGCTGCTGGGCCACCCCGGACTTCTCCCGTTCGGCGGCCCGCCGCCGTTCCCCCAGTTCCTCGACCTGCCGGGCGCACGCACCGCGCCGCTCCCCCGCGAGCCGCTGGATCTCGGTCAACTCCGCGCACCGAACGGCCAGTTCCTCCATCTGGGCAGCGGCCTCGTCGACCGATGCCTGCACTTCGAGGAGGCTGGGCGCCCCGGCGGAGCCGCCGTGCGCGAAATGGGCCGAGAGAATGTCCCCCTCGACGGTCACGGCCGTCAGCCCGGGACGCGTGGCGACGAGTTCCTCGGCGTCCTCCAGCGTGCCGACCACCACCGTCTCCCGCACCAGCCTGCGCACGGCGTCCACCAGTTCGACGGGACCGCGGACGAGATCGGCCACGGCCGGGGGCGTCCCGGCCGGTCCCGAACCGGCCCCTTGGACCGGACCCGCGCCGGGCTCCTCCCCCGGATTCGCCGCCGGGCCTTCGACGGAGCCGCGGGCGCCCTCCGCCGCGCCCAGCAACAGGGCCGCCCGTCCCGCGTCCTGCTTGCGCAGCAGCCGGATCGCCTCCGCCGCCGTGGCCGGGTCCGTCACCGCGACCGCGTCCGCCGCGGCGCCCAGGGCGGCCGCCACCGCCACCTCGTACCCGGGTTCCACGGCGAGGAGTTCCGCGGCCGGTCCGAGCAGACCGGGCAGCTGGTCCCGCGCGCCGAGCAGCGCGCCCGTGCCGTCCTTGCGGCGCAGCCCGAGGGCCAGGGCCTCGTGACGTGCCGCGACGGCCGCCCGCTTCCGTTCGGCGGCGGTGGCGGCCTCCCGAGCGACGGAGAGCGCCGCCTCCGCCTCCGCGAGTTCCCGCCTGGCCTCCTCATGCCGCTCGCCGAGCTCCGCGTCGCCCGCGTCCAGTCCCTCGACCTCGGCCCTGAGCTGTTCGTACTCCTCCTGGGCGGCGACCGCCCGCTCCTGGGCCTCGTCGCGTGCGGCGGCCAGCCGGTCGATCTCGGCCTGGGCCGAAGCGGCCCGGCCACGGGCCGCATTGACCTGTCCGCCGAGCCGGGCGAGCCCTTCGCGACGGTCGGCGATGGCCCGGGCGGCGTCCTTGAGCGCGCGTTCCTCGGCGGCCAGCCGGCGTTCCAGCTCGGCACGGTGGGCGGCGGTGTCCTCCAGCGCGTGTTCCGCCGCCTCCAGGGCGGCCCTCAGTTCCGCCTCCTGCTCACGGATGCGGGCGGCCTCCCGCTCCATGTCCTGCGGATCGCGGCCGCGCCGCTCCTCCTCCACGGGCGCGGTGGCGCTCTTCACCCGGGCGTCGGCCAGTGAGATCGTGCCGCGCACCCGTTCGGCCAGCTGCGACAGCTCGTACCAGGTCTGCTGGGCTCGCTGGAGTCGCGGTGCCAGCCGCCGCACCTCGTCCTCCAGCCGCGTCTCGCGGGCCAGAGCGGACTTGAGTTCCGCCTCCGCGGCCTGCCGGCGTTCCTTGAGCGCCGCCTCGTCCGCGAGCTCGCTGCGCAGCGCGGCGCGCAGCGCGACCAGGTCGTCGGCGAGCAGCCGCAGCCGCGCGTCGCGCAGATCCGCCTGGATGACGGCGGCCCGGCGTGCCACGGCCGCCTGCCTGCCCAGGGGCTTCAACTGCCGGCGCAGCTCGTCGGTCAGGTCCTGGACGCGGGCCAGGTTGGCTCCCATCGCGTCCAGCTTCCGCAGCGCCTTCTCCTTCCGCTTGCGGTGCTTGAGCACGCCAGCGGCTTCCTCGATGAACGCGCGCCGCCCGGAGGGGTCGGCGTGGAGCACCGAGTCCAGCCGGCCCTGTCCGACGATGACGTGCATCTCCCGGCCGATGCCGGAGTCCGACAGGAGCTCCTGGATGTCCAGGAGCCGGCAGGTGTCACCGTTGATCTGGTACTCGCTGCCGCCGTTGCGGAACATGATCCGAGTGATCGTCACCTCGGCGTATTCGATGGGCAGCGCGCCGTCGGAATTGTCGATGGTCAGCGAGACCTCGGCGCGTCCCAGCGGCGGCCGGCCGGTGGTGCCGGCGAAGATCACGTCCTCCATCTTCCCGCCGCGCAGGGATTTGGCTCCCTGTTCCCCCATGACCCAGGAAAGCGCGTCCACCACATTGGACTTGCCCGACCCGTTCGGGCCGACGACACACGTGATACCGGGTTCGAACCGCAGCGTCGTGGCGGAGGCGAAAGATTTGAAACCACGCAGGGTCAGGGCCTTGAGATGCACGCCGCCGGACTCTACCTTTCGCTCTCGGTTTCACCGATGAAGGTGCAGGGCACATCAGGCGGTAAGGGCAAGGCGTGTGTCCGGGGGACCGTCACGCACAGCCTCCGGGTTCCGGTGAACGGCCCGGGCCGGGAGAGCGTGCGGCGGGTTCCGGAGCGAAGCGGTCGGGGGCGCCGGAAAGGCCCGGTCGGGGGAACGGAAAAAAGAAGGGACGCCGGGGCGCCCCTTGTGAGATCTTGCCGCGTTGGTGCGTATGCGATCTCGCTGGTACAGCGGCACATGGCGGACCACGGACTTGTCACGCGCGTGACAGATCAAGAGCGATGATCTTCAATGATCCGGCGACGATCCGGGTGATGATCTCGAACGGTTGGCGCGAGCGTCCCGACCGGGCCCCGGGGGCCATGCGGTCAGGTCAGCGCCGGCTGCGCCCGAGGTACGTCGATGTCCATGCTGTCGAGCAGCGACTCTTGGTGCTGGGCGGCGGCGTTGAGCGCGTCGTTCTCGTGCTGAATCCGTACAAGCTCGGATTCGAGGTCCTGCACGCGCTGCTGGAGCCGTCGCATCTCGGCGAGGAGTCGCGGGTCGGAACCGCCGACGTAACCGAGAAGCGCCTTTGCCATGATGGATGGTCCTCCACACTGAGTGACCGACCGATGCGGTGTGGGTCGTGAGGGAATCGCACCCGCGGCGCTCGGCAGTGCTTCCATCCACTGCTGTGCTGCTGCCGAACAGCTCTGCCGAACAGCTCAGGTGCGCGGGGATTTCAGCGTCTCACCAAAAAGTTTGACGGTCAACACGATCACACCCCGTAGAGCCGCGCGACACCGGGGGCGCGCGGCTTCACGATCATGCGGCGCGACTCTTCGGCGGGAGCCTCGGGAGGCGTGGAGATCATCCTTACTGCCGCAGCCTGGCATGCCAACCGATTCTTGGCAACCATCCGGTCATTCCGCAGGTCATTTCATGTGCACGCGGAGGGGGGCGGCCTCCTGCCACGGCAGGCTACTTATCGAACACAGACCGAACACCCTCCCCTGTAAGAATGACGAATCAGGGCAAGGTCAGCGGATCTCGAAGCCTTTGTATCCACCGCGTGGCGTGCCCCATATCTCAGTGACCCCGTCCACGTGCCCGGGCGTGTCGTCCGAGCGCAGCCACTCCAGCAGACGATGGCAATTCTCACGCCGGCCCTCGGCCACGACCTGCACCCTGCCGTCGTCGAGGTTGAGGGCGAAGCCGGTGAGCCCTCCGATCTCCAGGGCGTTCTCCCTGGTGAACCAGCGAAAGCCGACTCTCTGCACCCGACCGCGCACCCATGCGGTGAGCCGTGCGTCATCGTCCATGCATGAACGCTAACCGGTCGGTCGTCCGCCGCCGACCGGCCGATCGTCCTCGGAGCGCCACTGGTCGAATGGTCATGGCGTACAGTCCCCCACGCACATGACCTCACCCCATCGGGTGATGGCGCGCTGCTGACGCCGAAGGTGGCGTCCACACTCCAGAAGGGCTCGGCAGATGGGACGTCATCGACGCTCCGCCGCAACTCCTGTCGTCCAGGACCGCACGGCGGGCGCCCCGGACCGGCACCAGAGCGCGTGCCACGGAAAGCGACGCGGCGCCCCGGTCCGCACGGGGGTGGTCGGCGCCTGCGCCGCCCTCGCGGTGGGAGCGGTGGCGGTCGCCTCGGGTCTGCTGCCCGGCGACGACACCGACGCGCTCGGTGGCACGCCTTCCGACCGGGTACACACCGAGGCGTCCTCGGACCTGCTGGACCAGGGCGGATCCACTGCCTCCTCCTCCGGCCGCTCCGAGCCGACCGCAGGTCGGGGTACCGGGCGTACGGACGCCCCCGGGACGCAATCACCCACCACTTCCCCGTCGTCCGCTTCCCCGTCGTCCGCCTCCCCGTCGTCCGCCTCCCCGGCGTCCGACTCTCCGTCGGACCCGTCCGGCGCCCCCCGGACGTCCGCTCCGAGCGGCCGGACCGAGCCGTCCCGGCTTCTGACCTGCCCGACGGTTCAGGAAGCGGCGCGCGGGGGCCGCTGGCAGCGCGGGCAGAAATAGCTGGAGCGGTTCATCCACGCCCGGCGGCGTATCGGCGTACCGCAGCGCCCGCAGGGCTCGTCCTCCCGGCCGTACGCGTCCAGCGAGCGGTCGAAGTAGCCGGACTCGCCGTTCACGTCGACGTAGAGGCTGTCGAAGCTCGTGCCGCCCTGGTCGAGCGCCGCGTTCATCACCTCGCGCACATGGCCGAGCAGCTCGGCCGACTTCGGGCGGGTCAGCGTCGCGGTCGGCCGGTCGTAGTGGAGCCTGGTGCGCCACAGCGCCTCGTCCGCGTAGATGTTGCCGACCCCGCTGATCAGCGACTGGTCGAGCAGAGCACGCTTGATCGTCGTACGGCGCAGGCGCAGGGCCGTGTGGAACGCCGCGTCGTCGAAGGACGGGTCCAGCGGGTCGCGCGCGATGTGCGCGATGGTGTCGGGCAGCCCGTCGGGGGTGTTCCCGTGGACCGAGAGACCGCCGAAGGTTCGCTGATCGACGAAGCGCAGCTCGGTGCCGAGGTCGTCGTCGAAGCGGATCCGGATGCGCAGGTGCTTCTCGTCGGGGGCGTCCTGCGACTGCACGAGGAGCTGGCCGCTCATGCCGAGGTGGCCCAGCAGCGAGCTGGAAGCGTCGTTGAGCGGCACCCAGAGATACTTGCCGCGGCGCATGGCCGTTCCGAGACGGGCGCCGCCGAGCCGGGCCGCGAAGTCGGCGCCGCCCGCGAGGTGACGGCGGACCGCACGCGGGTGCAGCACCTCGACGTCCGTGACCGTGCGACCGGAGACCCAGCGTTCCAGTCCCCTTCGTACGACTTCGACCTCGGGCAGCTCGGGCACGTTGTGGCTCCTCAGGGACTTTTCCAGGGTATCCGGGCAGGGAAAAACCCCTCGGTGCGCGGGGCGCCGAGGGGTTTTCGAGTCAGGCGGGAGCGATGCCCGCGGACGACAGGTCGGCAGGGGTGTCGGCGACCCCTCCGCCGGCGGCGGACCCGGCCGCCGCCTCCCGTGCTTCCACAGTGGCGCTGATCGCGCGCCACGCGGACTCCGCCGCCTGCTGCTCCGCTTCCTTCTTGCTACGGCCGGTGCCGGTGCCGTACGAGACACCACCGACGCGGGCGGCAGCGGTGAAGGTCTTCTCGTGGTCCGGTCCGGTCTCCGTGACGACGTACTCGGGAACGCCGAGGTTCTCGCTCGCGGTGAGTTCCTGGAGGCTGGTCTTCCAGTCCAGGCCGGCGCCGAGGTTCGAGGACCTGTCGATCAGCGGGTCGAAGAGCCGGTGCACCAGCTCCGAGGCCGCGTCGAGGCCCTTGTCGAGATAGACCGCGCCGATCACCGCTTCGAGGGTGTCGGCGAGGATGGATGCCTTGTCCCTGCCGCCCGTGCCCTCTTCACCGCGGCCGAGCCGGATGAAGGAGCCCAGTTCGAGGCCGCGGCCCACTTCCGCAAGTGCACGCGAGTTGACCACCGCGGCCCGCAACTTGGCCAGCTGCCCCTCGGGCAGATCGGGGTGGGTGCGGTACAGCGTGTCCGTGACCACCAGGCCGAGCACCGAGTCCCCGAGGAACTCGAGCCGTTCGTTGGTGGGCAGACCGCCGTTCTCGTACGCGTACGAACGATGGGTCAGCGCACGCACCAGAAGGGCGGACTCAAGGTGATACCCGAGCCGCCCTTCCAGAAGCGTGTGGGACGAGGCCGAGTTGACGTTGTCTGTCTGCTTCTTGCCGTTCGACAACTCAGACATCGAGCCTCTCACCAGCCGCTCAGACCTCGAGGACCTGGCGCTTGTTGTACGTGCCGCAGCTGGGGCACGCGATGTGCTGCAGCTTCGGCTCCTGGCAACGCTCGCACGAAACCAGGGTGGGGACCGCAGCCTTCCACTGCGACCGGCGGTGGCGCGTGTTGCTGCGCGACATCTTCCGCTTCGGAACAGCCACGGCTACTTCTCCTGCTTCTCGTCGACGCCCGCTTCGGCGCCGCCCATGTTGTCCTTCTCGCCGTCCTGAACGGTGTCGGCGAGTCCTTGCAGTGCCGCCCAGCGAATGTCGACGGCATCGTGGTGGTGACCGGGGTTCTCGTCCAGCCTGACTCCGCATTCGGAACACAGACCGGCACAGGACTCCCGGCACACCGGCTGCATCGGCAGTGCGAGCACCACCGCGTCACGCAGCACTGGTTCGAGGTCGAACAGGCCGTCCTCGACGAAGAGCCTGTCCTCGTCGTCCTCGGCGTCGTCGCCCGGTTCCGGCTTGATCGCACGGCCCCGGTCGTCGGCGTCAGGGTACGAGAACAGCTCCTGGAAGTCCGCCACGACCTCCTGGCGCAGCGGCTCCAGACACCTTACGCACTCCCCCTCGGCCGACGCACGGGCGGTGCCTGTGACAAGCACCCCTTCCATGACCGATTCAAGGCGGAGTTCGAGCTCCACGGGCGAGCCCTCCGGCACGCCGATGACTCCGTCGATGCCGAGAGCCGGTGAACCGGGTGCGTCCACCGTGCGGGTCAGCCGCTGGAGCGCACCTGGCCGACGACCCAGCTCGTGCGTGTCGAACACGAGGGGGCTGCGGTGGTCGAGGTGGCCGTTCAGGGGTTTTCCTGCTTTCGAGATCATGAGCGTCACGCATCGTGGGAGGCCGACCGGTTCCGGATCCGAAACGGGCAGCCAGGATCGCGGACATAGCGCGACCGAAGAGCCAGGATACTGGACACACCGCCCAGCTCCCAATCCGGTCCGCCCCGCCGCAGACCCGTCCCGGCCCACGGGGCGGGACGGGCGGGGCGCCTCACCGCCCGGTCAGCGCTCCTGCTCGTACTGCCGGAGCCGGTCCAGGTCGATCATGCTGGTGTCGAACAGGCTGGTCTCGTCGAGCGCGCTCCCGCCCTGCGCCTGCTGGGGCTGTACGGGCTGGTGCTGCTGCCAGCCGTCGTAGCCCTGGCCCGGCAGCTGGGCCCCGCTCTGGTCGTAGCCCTGCTGCTGGTGCGGTTGCTGCTGGTAGGCGGCGTACGGGTCCGGCTGCTGCTGGTACCCGTAGGGGTCCTGCTGCGGCTGCTCCTGGTACGTGTAGGTCTCCGCGTAGGCGGGCTGGGCCTGGGCCGGGAAGTGCGACGGGGGCTGCTGCCGGTCGGCCTGCGGCTCCGGGGTGGCCAGCTCGGCGAGGCCCGCCCAGTGGTCCTCGTCGCTGACGTGCACCGGGTTGCCCGCCGCGTCCTGGGCCGCCATGTGCGCGCCGAGCTCGTCGGTGGCGACCCGGCCGTGCAGCTTCTGCCTGCCCCGGCCAACCGCTTCCAGGGTCTTGGCGAGCACCGCCTCGAAGGCGCCGAGCTTGGTGTCCACGTACTCGTCGGCACGGCGCCGGAGGGTGTCCGGGTCGGTGCTGCGCTCGGGGGCCTCGGCGAAGTCCGGGTCCTCGTACCCCTGCGCGTCGTACGCCTGGCCGCGGCCGAGGAGCTTCTCGCGGCCCCGGTCGACGGACCCGATGGTCTTGGTGAGGACGACCTCGAAGTTGGCGAGCTTGCTGTCGACGTACTCGTCGGCCTCGGCGCGGACCTCGGCGGCCTCCCGGCGGGCCTCTTCGAGGATGCGGTCGGCCTCGGCCTGCGACTGCCGGGCGACCTCGGTACCGGAGATCAGCGAGTTGCGTTCGGCGTGCGCGGCCTCGACGATCCGTCCCGCCTCCTGGCGGGCCTGCTCGACCATCTGTTCCTGGCCGCCGATGAGCTCCCGTGCCTGGGCGAGCGAGCCGGGCAGGGCCTCGCGAACCTCTCCGAGCATCGCGAGCAGTTCGGCGCGGTTGACCACGCACGAAGCCGACATGGGCATGGACCGGGCGCTGCCCACCACCTCGACGATCTCGTCGAGTCTCTTCTGCACGTCCACCGTGTGCTCGCCACTCTCTACAGCCGATTGGAGACGGACGGGACGACTGTACGGCCAGTCGGCAGCCACCCGACACCCGGTGACGGGTCGTCAGCCGGTCAGCGGGACCGCAACCGTTCGGCGAGGGCCTCCTGGACCACCGGGGGAAGCAGGTGGGAGACGTCGCCGCCCCAGGCGGCGACCTCCTTGACCAGGGAGGACGACAGGAAGCTGTAGGTGGGATTGGTCGGCACGAAGAGCGTTTCGACGCCGGACAGGCCGATGTTCATCTGGGCCATCTGGAGCTCGTAGTCGAAGTCGCTGACGGCCCGCAGACCCTTCACGATCGCCGGGATGTCGCGCTGCCTGCAGAAGTCGACCAGGAGGCCATGGAAGGACTCGACCTGGACGTTGTCGAACTCCGCGGTGGCCCGGCGGATCAGGTCGATGCGCTCGTCGACCGTGAACAGCCCCTGCTTGGACTTGTTGATCATCACCGCGACGTGTACGACGTCGTACAGCTTCGAGGCGCGGCCAATGATGTCGAGATGTCCATTGGTGATGGGGTCGAACGACCCCGGACAGACGGCGCGGCGCAACGTGATTCCCTCGCTCTCCGGTGCGGTCATCGTGCGTCTTCGCACGTAGAGGCGGCGTGACCGTACCAAAGCGTGCCCTCGCCGTAGCGACGGGATCGCAGTGGCTCGAACCCCGCGGGCCAGCCGAATTCTCCGCCTCGGGTGCTGCGTTCCACGGTGACGAGTGCGTCCGCCGTGAGCCAGCCCTGAGCACGGAGTGTGATCAGGATCTCGCAGAGGTCGCCGTCGGTCACGGCGTAGGGCGGGTCGAGGAACACGACGTCGTACGGCTCCACGGGCGGGGGACCCGAAACGATCTGCTCGGCCCTGCCGGTGCGGACCTCGGCGCCGGGCAGTCCGAGGGCACGGACGTTGTCCCGGACGACGCGGACGGCCCTGGGGTCGGCCTCCACGAGCAGGGCGTGGGCCGCGCCTCGGGAGAGCGCCTCCAGACCGACGGCGCCGGACCCCGCGTACAGATCCGCGATCCTGGTGTCGTGGAGGCTGCCCAGGAGGGACTCCCAGGTGGAGAAGAGGCCCTCGCGCGCGCGGTCGGAGGTGGGGCGGGTACCGGTGCCGGGCGGGACGGCCAGGAGGCGTCCGCCGGCCGCGCCGGCGATCACGCGGGTCATGGGTGTCTGAATCCTCGGTTCGTGGGTGGTCCGCAGGGTGCCGCGGTGCCGTGCCACCCACCACGATATGGCGTCGGCGCTGATCGGGCCCGCGCGCCCGTCCTCCCCGCCTTCTCCTCGTCGCCCACCGTCCCCGGTCCCCGGTCTCCCGTCCCTCGCTCCGGCCGACCCCTCAGCCCTTGTCCAGGTACTGCTCGCGTTCCTTGTCCAGCAGGGCGTCCAGCGCGGTCCGCAGCTCGGGCAGGTGCGCCAGCTCGGGGTCGGCGGCGACGATGGTCGTCGCCTCCTCGCGGGCGGCGGCGATGACTTCCTCGTCGTCGATGACGGTGAGCACCCGCAGGGAGGAGCGCACCCCGGACTGGGCCTGGCCGAGGACGTCGCCCTCGCGCCGCTGTTCGAGGTCGATCCGGGACAGCTCGAAGCCGTCGAGGGTGGACGCGACCGCGGAGAGCCGGGCGCGGGCGGGACTGGCCTCATGGGCCTCGGTGACCAGCAGACAGAGGCCGGCGGCCGACCCGCGGCCGACCCGGCCGCGCAGCTGGTGCAGCTGGGAGACCCCGAACCGGTCGGCATCCATGATCACCATGGCGGTCGCGTTGGGGACGTTCACCCCGACCTCGATGACGGTGGTGGCGACGAGGACGTCGACCTGGCCCGCGGCGAAGCGGCGCATCACCTCGTCCTTGTCGTCGGGGTTCATCCTGCCGTGCAGGATCTCGACGCGCAGACCGGCCAGGGGGCCCTTGGCGAGTTGTTCGGCGATCTCCAGGACGGCGAGCGGCGGGCGCTTCTCGCCGTCGTCCCCGCCGTCCTTGCCGTTCTCGGCGCTGTCCGCGCCGTCGGCGGCCTTCTTCCGGGGCCTCGCCTTCCCGGCCGGCGCCTCGTCATCGGCGTCGTCCCCGATGCGGGGACAGACCACGTACGCCTGGTGTCCGTTCTCCACCTCCTCACGGACCCGCTCCCACGCGCGGGTGAGGAAGTGGGGCTTGTCCTTGGCGGGCACGACATGGCTGGCGATCGGCGAACGCCCGGCCGGCAGCTGGTCGAGCACGGAGGTCTCCAGGTCACCGAAGACGGTCATGGCGACCGTGCGGGGAATCGGGGTGGCGGTCATGACCAGCAGGTGCGGCGGCTGCTTGCCCTTGGAGCGCAGGGCGTCGCGCTGTTCCACCCCGAAGCGGTGCTGTTCGTCGACGACGACCAGGCCCAGGTCGTGGAACTTCACCTTGTCCTCGATCAGGGCATGGGTGCCGATCACGATCCCGGCCTCGCCGGTGACGAGATCCAGCAGGGCCTGGCGGCGGGCGCCGACGCCCATGGAACCGGTGAGCAGCACCACCTTCGTGCCCTGCCCGGCGCCGCCCGCCACCCGCCCGTCGCCCGCCCGCTGCTCCTTCTGAGGAGGCGCTTCGCGCCATAGTCCCCAATTCTCGGCCAGCTCCCCCATCATCTCGGTGATGGAGCGGTGGTGCTGCTGGGCGAGCACCTCGGTGGGGGCCAGCATGGCGGCCTGCCCGCCCGCGTCGACGACGCCCAGCATCGCGCGCAGCGCGACCATCGTCTTGCCCGAACCGACCTCTCCCTGGAGCAGCCGGTGCATCGGGTGTTCGGTCGCCAGATCGCCGAAGATCTCGGCGGAGACCTTGCGCTGCCCCTCGGTGAGGGTGAAGGGCAGCTTGGCGTCGAAGGCGTCGAGCAGTCCGCCGGGCCGGGGCCTGCGGGCCACGGCCGGAAGCTGGGCGTCCGTGTACCGGCGGCGGGCCAGCGCGACTTGGAGGACGAACGCCTCGTCCCACTTCAGACGGTCCCTGGCCAGGGCGATGTCCGCCTTGGTCTGCGGGCGGTGGATCTTCAGCAGCGCCTCCGGGAGCGAGGCGAACCCGCGGCCCTCGCGCAGCGCGGGCGGCAGCGGGTCGACGGCCTCCTGGGCGCTGGGCAGCACGGTGTCGACGGCCTTGGCGATCCGCCACGAGTCCAGTTGCTTGCAGGCGGGGTAGATGGGCAGCAGCCGCCCGGCGAAGGCGTCCACCGCCTCCGCCGCCTCGTCGGTGTCCTGGACGTCCAGCAGCTGGTACGTGGGATGCGCCAACTGGAGCTTCCGGTTGAAGACGGACACCTTGCCCGCGAACATGGCCCGCCGCCCCGGCAGCAGCTCTTTGTGCGGCTTGTGGACCCCGTGGCCGAAGAAGACCAGCTGAAGACGGCCGTGGCCGTCGGTGAGGGTCACCTCGAGCCGCCTGCCGCGGCCGTTGTTGAACGTCAGCACGCGCGCGTCCGCGACCTGGGCGACCACCGTCACGTGCTCGTCCAGCGGGAGGTCGGTCAGCGCAGTGAGCCGGCCGCGCTCCTCGTACCGTCGCGGGTAGTGGTGCAGCAGATCACCGACCGTGTGCAGGTCGAGGTGGTCGGCCATCACCTTCGCGGTGGCTCCGCCGAGCAGCTTCCTGAGTGGTTCATCGAACGCAGACACGCGATCCATTGCACACCACACCAGTGACAGATGCCGGCCACGCACCACCCGGAGTGCCGGATTGGGCCGGTCGGGGCGGTCACCGCGCACCGACCGCGCTGAGCCCGGCCGCGCCCCGGTCCAGTTCCTGCGCCACCGCGAGCCCGGAGGGCCGCTTCGTGTTCTCCGGCCCCGACAGGCAACCGGCGGCAGCCCTTGAAAAATCGTTCCGGGCCTTCTCGGTGAGCCGCCCGGCGGCTTCCCCGCCATTCCGGCGCAGACACGGCGACGCGCCCTCCCCCGGCGTCGCGGCCCCGACTCCTCGTCCGCGTCGGCGGGTTCGGACATGTCCGCCCGCTTTCCACGTCCCGCGCACGCGCATGAGCGCGGGGCGTGGGACGTGGCCGGGAGGCGTGCCCGGTGATCAACCCTTGCGGGCGCTCCCGGCACCGCACCGTCCGGCGGGCCGCAGTCGCGCGGCTACTCCACCCCGATCAGCAACGGCGCGCTCTGCCCGCCGCCCCGGTACACCACCGTGTCCACCGCCAGATAGCCCTCGCGCACGTGCTCCTCAAGCGCGTCGGCCAGGCTGTGCGGGACGTCCTCGCCCAGGACCAGGGTGACCAGCTCGCCACCAGCCGCGAGCATGCGGTCGAGCACGCCCCGGGCGGTCTGCGGCACGTCCTGGCCGATGACCGCGACGTCGCCGTCGATCAGGCCCAGCACGTCGCCGGCCTGGCAGATGCCCGCCATGGTCCACGACTGCCGCTCGGCCACGGCGAGTTCGGCGTAGCGGGTGGCACCGGCCGCGGCGGTCATGGCCACCACGTCCTCGTCGAAGCTGCGGCCGGGTTCGTGGACGGCGAGGGCGGCGACGCCCTGGACGGCGGCCCGGGTCGGGATCAGGGCGATCCTGATCCCCTCCGCGCGGGCCTGCTCCGCGGCGGCAGCGGCGGTGTGCCGCAACTCGGCGTCGTTGGGCAGCAGTACGACCTCGCGGGCATGCGCCCGGCGGATCGCGTCGACGATCTCGCCGCTGGCGGGCGGCTCCCCGGGGCGCGCCAGAACCGTCGTCGCCCCGGCCTCCTCGCACAGGTCGCGCAGCCCGTCGCCGGGGACCACCACGACGACGGCGCGCTGGACGGGTTCGACGTGGGGCGGCACCCGGTCCGCTCCGAAGTGGGTGATCCGGATGCGGTACGGCCGCCCGGCCTCGACGCCCGCCTCCACCGCCGCGCCCGCGTCGTCGACGTGCACGTGGACGTTCCACAGTCCGTCGCCGCCGACCACGACCAGCGAGTCGCCGAGCCCGTCGAGCCGCGCGCGCAGCCGGTCCACGGCGTCGTCGCCCGCCTCCAGCAGGTAGACGACCTCGAACGCCGGTCCGCCCGCCGCACAGTCCCCCGGCACCGGAGCGGCGGGCAGCGGGGCCACCGGCCCTGCCGCGTACGCGGGTTCGGGTGCCTTCCCGGAGACCGCCTCGACGAGCGCCCCGAGCACCGTCACCAGGCCCCGTCCCCCGGCGTCCACCACCCCGGCCCGGCCCAGCACCGCGAGTTGCCCGGGCGTCGCCTCCAGGGCCGTTCGCGCCCCCTCGTACGCCGCCAGCGCCACCGCCGCGGTCCCGGCCGCGCCCGGCGTGCGCGCGGCGGCCTCGGCGGCCCGGTCGGCCACCGTGAGCACGGTGCCCTCGACGGGGTGGGCGACGGCCTGCCGGGCGGCGGCGGCCGCGGCGGACAGCGCCCGGCGCAGGTGGCGCGCGTCGTGTCCGTCGGCCAGCACCCCGGCCATCCCGCGCAGCAACTGGGCCAGGATCGTGCCGGAGTTCCCCCGGGCGCCGATCAGCGCACCGTGCGCCATGGCCCGTACCGCGTCGACGGTCGCGGGCGCGGTCGTACCGGTCTCGTGGGCGGCGAAGACGGCCTCGACGGCCTGCGTCGCGGACTCGACGGTCAGATAGAGGTTGGTGCCGGTGTCCCCGTCGGCGACCGGGTACACGTTGATCGCGTCGATCGCCGCGCGCTCCCGGCCCAGCGCCTCCAGGGCCAGCGAGCACCAGGTGCGCACCGCGACGGCGTCCATGTCGTCGGCGGGCTGTGGCACCTGTGGTCCTCCTCGGGATCGGCCGGTGGTGGCCGGCTGCACCGCAGGGTAGCCCCCGCGCGGCCGGGACAGGCGGGACAGGCGGGACGGGGGCGGCGAAAGCCATGGTAGTTTCGTTCTGCCGACGCGGTCGTTGTATGCTGCTTCGGTTGCCCGATGCGAATCGGGCCATTCCTCCGGTACCGCCACTTCAGTCATATGATTCCGGCGCGCCGGAATTCACTGTAAGTGCATCTGAAGTCTTTGGAGTGACCCGTGGCTGCCAACTGCGACGTCTGCGGCAAGGGGCCGGGCTTCGGCAACAACATTTCGCACTCGCACCGCCGTACGTCCCGTCGCTGGAACCCCAACATCCAGCGCGTGCGTGCCGTGGTCGGTCGGACGCCGAAGCGGCTCAACGTCTGCACCTCGTGCATCAAGGCCGGCAAGGTCGCGCGCTGACGTTCCCGTCGCAGCGCAGCCTCCCGGTTGCCCGAAAAGCCGGTCCATCTCGGTGGACCGGCTTTTCGTTGTGCGCCGGGCTGCGAGCACCGACCGCGCCGTGAGGTGCCCGTCGGTACGTTCAGCCGCGCGCCCGCCAGCCGTGGTCGACGGGCCCGACGCCGGCGCCCAGCGGGAAGCCCGCCGCGATCGCCCCGGTGACGTACTCCTTCGCGTTCCGTACCGCCGTGGGCACGTCGTGCCCCAGGGCCAGCCCACAGGCGATCGCCGAGGCGAGGGTGCAGCCGGTTCCGTGGGTGTGGCGGTTGGAGTGCCTCGGTGCGCGCAGCCAGTGTTCCCGGTCGCCGTCCGTCAGCAGGTCGACGGGGTCGCCGGGCAGGTGCCCGCCCTTGATGACGACCCAGCGCGGCCCGAAGCCCAAAACCGCCTCGGCGGCCCGCCGCATCCCGGACTCGTCCGCGACGGTCAGCCCGGTGAGCTGCGCCACCTCGTCCAGGTTCGGGGTGGCGACCGCGGCGAGGGGCAGGAGCCGCGTGCGTACGGAGTCGAGCGCTTCGGCGGCCAGCAGGGCATCGCCGTGCTTGGAGATCCCGACCGGGTCGACGACGACGGGGGCGTCCGTACCGGCGAGGAGTTGGGCCACGGTCTCCACGAGCGCGGCCGACGACAGCATGCCGGTCTTCACCGCCTGCACCCCGATGTCGTCCACCACGGCGCGGTACTGGGCGCTCACGGCCTCGGCCGGCAATTCCCAGGCGCCGCGCACGCCCAGGGAGTTCTGCGCGGTGACGGCGGTCAGCACGCTCATTCCGTGCACGCCGAACGCCGTCATCGTCTTCAGATCGGCCTGGATGCCCGCGCCGCCGCCGGAGTCGGATCCGGCGACGGTGAGCACGCGGGCGGGCACGGTGACGGGCGCGGCGGCGGGCACGGACATGTACCGAATCTACTGGGCGCTCTTCGTACCCCTGCCACTGGGCGACGGCCGGTGGCAGGGCGGCGCCTTCGGCACCGCAGTCACTGGGCGTCCTCTATGCCTCCGAAGTGATCCCAGCCGCTCTTGCTGGTCCAGGGCGCCCCGTCGACCGTCACCTGGGGCAGCGCCGAGGAGTTCAGGACCTCCCCGATCACCTTCCAGCGAGCGGGCAGCTTCACGTCCGGCGGGAACGTGGCCACGATCGCGTGGTCCTCTCCCCCGGTCAGCACCCACTGGAGCGGGTCCACGCCCACGGCCTGACCGATGTCGGCCATCTGCGAGGGGATGTCGATGAGGCCGGAGCGCACGTCGATCCGCACCCCGCTGGCCTCGGCGATGTGCCCGAGGTCGGCGACCAGTCCGTCGCTCACGTCGGTCATGGCTGTGGCGCCGAGCCCGGCGGCCGCGGGGCCCGCATGGTACGGCGGTTCGGGGCGACGGTGGGCCTCGACGAAGGCGCGGGGCGAGCGGAAGCCGCGCGAGAGCACGGCGTAGCCGGCGGCGGACCAGCCGAGCCAGCCGGTCACGGCGACGACATCGCCGGGCCGGGCCCCGGACCGGGTGACCGGCTCGTGGTTGCGCAGATCGCCGAGCGCGGTGATCGAGACGGTGATCGTGTCACCACGCACCACGTCCCCGCCGACCACGGCCGCTCCGGCGACCTGGCACTCGTCGCGCAGGCCGTCCATCAGCTCCCCGGCCCAGGTGACCGGAAGTTCGACCGGGACCACCAGGCCGAGCAGCAGCGCGGTGGGCACGGCGCCCATGGCGGCGATGTCGGCGAGATTCTGGGCGGCGGCCTTGCGGCCGACGTCGTAGGCCGTCGACCAGTCGCGGCGGAAGTGCCGTCCCTCCAGCAGGATGTCCGTGCTGGCCACGACCCTGCGGTCGGGAGCGGAGACGACCGCGGCGTCGTCGCCGGGGCCGAGCCGTACCGCCGGGGTGGTGGTGAGTCGGGACGTCAACTCCCTGATGAGACCGAACTCCCCCAACTCGCCCACGGTTCCCTTCACCGAGTCTCACCTCTCATCTGTCGCGCCGGACGGTCGTCCGGGCCGCTTCGGCGGCCCGGGATCCGGTTCGTGGACCGGCCGCCGCCGCAGGGAGCAGTCTGCACCGGTTCCCGTCGGAGCGCCCCATCCCCCTGCCGCACCGGCACGCCAGCGGTCGCGGGCCGTCACTGCTGTCGGTACTGTCAAGAGATACGTCAACTGGAGCTGTGCCCGCGCCACGTTGTGGGCGGCAACCGGCACCTGGGTCTCCCCGCGACCCGCGGCAACGCGATACCGTGGCGTCCCCTTCCCCCACATGATCCTCGTGGCCGCCCTGGAGGTTCCGTGGTACAGGCGTACATCCTCATTCAGACCGAGGTGGGCAAAGCGTCGACCGTCGCCGAGACCATCTCCCATGTGACGGGAGTGATCCAGGCGGAGGACGTCACGGGCCCCTACGACGTGATCGTGCGCGCCCAGGCCGACACGGTGGACGAGCTCGGCCGCATGGTGGTCGCCAAGATCCAGCAGGTGGAAGGCATCACGAGAACGCTGACCTGCCCGGTCGTCCATCTGTAGTCCCCGTCTACGCTGGTCCGGTGACGTCATCATGCCGCCGGTTCGGCCATCCCGTCCTTCTCGGTCCGTCCGTCGCCGCCCTGCTGCTGGCCGCGGTCGGCTGTTCCTCGACGGACGCGGCACCGTCGATCACGGATCCCACGCCGTCCGCGGAAGCCGCGGCGTACTGCCGCGCGCTGCACGAGGAACTGCCGAGGACCGTCGCCGGACTCGACCGCGGTAGCACCGGGACGGAGTCCGGACTGACCGCCCAGTGGGGGGACGGAGCGATCGTACTGCGCTGCGGCGTCCCCCGGCCCGCGAAGATGGACGACCCCTCGTCCAAGGCCATCGAGGCGAACGGCGTCAACTGGATGCTGGAACAGCCGGACGACGGCGGCCCGCTGTTCACGACCACCCACCGCAAGGCGTACGTGGAGGTGCGGCTCTCCGAGGCGTACGCCCATGACGCGAGCCCCTTGGCCGCGTTCGCCCCGGCCGTGCGGAAAACGGTGCCCTCCGCCTTGTGACCCCGGCAGGGGCTACCACCTGCTCCAGGCGTGCGCCGGTGCGTACCGCAGGGCGTGCACGCCGTCCGCGGAGCACGTGCCCTGCAGGACGGCGCGCACGCCACGCGCGGACGGCGCCGTGTCAGCGCAGGCCGGTCGACCGGTTCAGAGCGGCCTGGATCAGCCGGTCCACCAGCTCCGGATAGCTCACGCCGCTCTCCTGCCACATCCGCGGGTACATGGAGATCGGGGTGAAGCCGGGCAGGGTGTTGATCTCGTTGATCACGAACTCGCCGTCCTCGGTGAGGAAGAAGTCGGCGCGCACCAGGCCCTCGCAGGACACGGCCTCGAACGCCTCGATGGCCAGGCGCTGGACCTCGGCGGTCTGCTCCTCGGTGAGCGGGGCGGGCACGATCCCGGACGCCGAGTCGATGTACTTGGCCTCGAAGTCGTAGAAGTCGTGCGAGGTCACCGGCGGGATCTCGGCGGGCACGCTGGCGCGCGGCCCGTCCTCGAACTCCAGCACCCCGCACTCGATCTCGCGGCCCCGCAGCAGCGACTCGACCAGGAACTTCGGGTCGTGGCGGCGTGCCTCCTCGATCGCCTCGTCGAGCCCGGACGGATCGTCGACCTTGGTGATACCGAAGGACGAACCGGCCCGGGAAGGCTTTACGAAGAGCGGCCAGCCGTGGTCCCCGGCGAAGTCCACGATGCGCTCGCGGACGGCGGACGGGTCCGCGTCCCACTCACGGGGGCGCACTACGAGGTACGGGCCGACCGGCAGTCCGAACGACGTGAAGACCCGCTTCATGTACTCCTTGTCCTGGCCGACCGCCGAGGCGAGCACCCCGGCGCCGACGTACGGCACACCGGAGAGCTCCAGCAGCCCCTGGAGGGTGCCGTCCTCGCCGTACGGGCCGTGCAGCACGGGAAAGACGACATCGACCTCGCCGAGCGCCTTGGGCACCGAGCCGGGCTCGCTGTACGTCACTTCGCGGCTTCCGGGGTCGACGGAGAGCACCACGCCGCCCTCGGTGGACTCGGCCAGTTCGGCCACGTCCGGCACCCTGCGGTCCGTGATGGCCATGCGTTCGGGTTCGTCGGCGGTGAGCGCCCAGCGGCCGTCCGTCGTGATGCCGATCGGCAGGACGTCGTACGTGGTCCGGTCGATGGCGTTCAGGACGGCGCCGGCCGTGACGACCGAGATGCCGTGTTCGGAGCTGCGGCCGCCGAACACGACGGCCACGCGCGGCTTGCGGAGCTGCCGCTCCGGGCTCTGGGGGAGATTCTCGCTGCTCATATCGCGTTGAGCGTACCTGCTGGTACGCGGGGCGTCAGCGCGGCCGGGGCCGCCGGAGCGGCGCCCGAGGGCGCCGTTCACCGCACTGCACGCCCCGGGACTCGCCCTTCGACCCGCCTTTCCCCCCGGTCGCCCACGACGCCTGCGCCACCAGGTCCGTCGCCGCTCGGATACCGGCGCCTTCGGGCCTCAGCGCCGCTCGGGCTTCGCGCTGCGCGACATCAGTTCCCGCAGCGCGACCATCGGCGGCTTGCCCCCGTGGACGATGTCGACGACCGTCTCCGTGATCGGCATGTCGACGTCGTACCGGCGCGCCAGATCGAGCACCGATTCACAGGACTTGACGCCCTCGGCGGTCTGCTTGGTGACCGCGATCGTCTCTTGGAGCGTCATGCCGCGGCCCAGGTTGGTGCCGAAGGTGTGGTTGCGCGAGAGCGGCGAGGAGCAGGTCGCCACCAGGTCGCCGAGGCCCGCGAGCCCGGAGAAGGTGAGCGGGTCGGCGCCCATCGCGAGCCCGAGCCGCGTCGTCTCGGCGAGCCCCCGGGTGATCAGCGAGCCCTTGGCGTTGTCGCCGAGCCCCATGCCGTCCGCGATGCCGACGGCGAGACCGATGACGTTCTTGACCGCGCCGCCGAGTTCGCAGCCGACGACGTCGGTGTTGGTGTAGGGGCGGAAGTACGAGGTGTGGCAGGCGGCCTGGAGGCGGCGGGCCACGGACTCGTCCCGGCAGGCGACGACCGCGGTGGTCGGGCGGCGTTCGGCGACCTCCTTGGCGAGGTTGGGACCGGTGACGACGGCGATGCGGTCCGCGGAGACCTTGGTCACGTCCTCGATCACCTCACTCATCCGCTTCGCGGTGCCGAGTTCGACGCCCTTCATCATCGAGACGAGGACGGTGTCGGAACCGAGGTGCGGTGTCCAGTCCGCGAGGTTGGCCCGCAGGGTCTGCGAGGGCACCACGAGCACGGCGAAGTCGGCGCCGTCCAGCGCCTCGACGGCGTCCGTGGTGGCCCGGACCGACGCGGGGAGTTCGATCCCGGGCAGGTAGTACGGGTTGGTCCGGGTCGTGTTGACGGCCTCGGCGACCTCGGCACGGCGGCCCCAGAGGGTGACCTGGCAGCCGGCGTCGGCGAGCACCATGCCGAAGGCCGTACCCCATGAGCCGGTTCCGAAGACGGCCGCCTTCGCGGGGTGCGTCACTGGGGTCCCTTTCCTTCGGCCCTGCGGCGCTGTTCCGCACGGGCTGTGGTGTGGTCGTACGGCTGCGCGGGGGCCTTCTCGCCCCGCAGGATCTCCAGCTGTTCGGTCACCGCGGCCATGATGACCTCCGTCGCCTCGCGCAGGATCTCGGGCGTCGGCTGCTCGCCGTAGAACCGGGAGAGGTCGACGGGCGGCCCGGCCTGTACCTGGAGCGTCTTGCGGGGGAAGAGCCGGAGCTTCTTCTCCTTCGCGTACGGCGGCATCGCCAGATTGGCGCCCCACTGCGCGACCGGGACGACCGGGGCCTTCGTGAGCAACGCCACGCGGGCCGCACCGGTCTTGCCGGCCATGGGCCACATGTCGGGGTCCCGGGTGAGGGTGCCCTCCGGGTAGAAGGCGACGCATTCGCCGCGTTCGATGGCGTCGACGGCGGCGCGGAAGGCGTCCAGCGCATTCGTCGTCTCGCGGTACACGGGGATCTGCCCGGTGCCGCGCAGCATCATCCCGACGAAAGGAGTCTTGAAGAGGCCCGCCTTGGCGAGAAGGCGCGGCACACGTCCGGTGTTGTACTGGAAATGAGCATAGGAGAGCGGGTCCAGATACGAGTTGTGATTGACCGCGGTGATGAATCCGCCGTCGGCCGGAATATGCTCCATTCCCCGCCAGTCACGCTTGAACAGAACCACCAGCGGCGGTTTCGCGATGGCCGCCGCCAGGCGGTACCAGAAGCCGATTCTGCGGCGGGACACTCGGACACCTTCCTCTAAGGACCTGAACTCTGCCTGGCTACCGACGGTCAAGTCTCGCCCCAGGCCCCTGCTCTGTCGAGAACACCGTACGCCCCGCTTTCGGGGCCGACTCCTCGGGTTCTCACGCCGGCAGGCGAGAATAAGCGGCGACGCGCAGCGAGGGGGAGATCGCCACGAACACCGACCCGGCCGGTCCTTGGAGCCTGATCGTCCCGTTGAAGCCCTTGGCCGTGGCCAAGAGCAGGCTCACGCCCGTGACCGGCGACGCGCTGCGCCCCCGGCTGGCTCTCGCCTTCGCCCAGGACACGGTGGCCGCCGCTCTTTCCTGCCCGGCGGTACGGGATGTGGTGGTCGTCACGGACGATCCCGAGGCCGGCGCGGCGCTCACGGCACTCGGCGCGGGCGTCCTGCCCGACGAACCGGACCGGGGGCTCAACGCGGCCCTGGCGCACGGTGCGCGGACGGTACGGTCCCGGCGGCCCGCGGCGCCCCTCGCCGCGCTCAACGCCGATCTCCCCGCACTCCGCCCCGCCGAATTGTCCCAGGTACTCGAATTCGCCGCCGCATTTCCGCGCGCATTCGTCACGGATTCGGCGGGAATCGGAACGACATTTCTGTCGGCCGCCCCAGGGGTGGAATTGCGTCCACTTTTCGGCGGTCTCTCCCGGTTCGGGCACCTCGACTCCGGCGCAACCGAAATCGGCCTGACCGGCATCGATTCGGTACGCCAGGACGTGGACACCGGCGAGGATCTGCGCACGGCGATCGGCCTGGGCGTCGGCCCGCACACGGCGGGGTGCTGGGCCACCGGTGCCGCACCGGCGGACCGATAGGCTGCCGCCCATGCAGGCGACCGCGTACACGTACGACCCCGAGACCCGCACCGGCAGCGTGCTCCTCGACGACGGCACCCCGGTGGAGTTCGACTCCCGGGCCTTCGACGCGGGCGGCCTGCGGCTGCTGCGCCCCGGGCAGCGGGTGCGGATCGAGGGCACCGGCGAGGGCGCGGAGCTGCGGATCACGCTGGTGACACTGCAGACGTTCTGAAAACGTCCCGAAGGCGTCCGAGAAGGCGTCCCGGTGCGGTGAGGCCGTGGGCCTTCCGGCCCACCGGCATCCCGGGTGTCCGGAGGTTCCGGCACCCGAGCCTCCTCGGCCTCTTCCGGCCCCACCGACATGCGCGGGCCGCCGGCACCATCGCCACCGCGGACGTTTTGAACCACGGCCCGCCCCGCGACAGGCCATGGGCTGCGCGACAGCCCGCGGGCCGGGCTCCCCGAGAGGAGCCCGGCCCGGCGTGTGTGAGCGGCCTGCGCTGCTCGGCCTCACTTCTTCCGTGCGGTGGCCTTCTTCGCCGTGGTCTTCCGCGCCGTGGTCTTCTTCGCGGGCGCCTTCTTCGCCGCGGCCTTCTTGGCCGGCGCGGTCTTCTTGGCCGCCGCCTTCTTCGCCGCCGCCGTGGTCTTCTTCGCCGCCGCCGTCGTCTTCTTCGCCGCAGCGGTGGTCTTCTTCGCCGCGGCCTTCTTGGCCGGCGCGGCCTTCTTCGCCACAGCCTTCTTCGCCGCGGCCTTCTTGGCCGCGGCCTTGGCCGTCGTGCGGGCGGAAACACCGCCCGTGAGGCTGCCCTTGGGCGCCTTCTTCACGGCCACGTCGTGCTTGGGAAGCTTCTTCGAGCCGCTCACCAGGTCCTTGAAGCCCTGTCCCGCGCGGAAACGCGGCACCGAGGTCTTCTTGACCCGCACCCGCTCGCCCGTCTGCGGGTTGCGGGCGTAACGGGCCGGGCGGTCGACCTTCTCGAACGAGCCGAAGCCGGTGACCGAGACCCGGTCCCCCGCGACGACCGCACGGACGATCGCGTCGAGCACCGCGTCGACGGCGTCCGCGGCCTGCTGACGGCCGCCGAGCTTGTCGGCAATCGCTTCTACGAGCTGCGCCTTGTTCACGTCTTCCCCTTCGGAGACATTGCCAGAACGAAAGTGTTCAAGCGTTTTCGCACGTTAGGCAGATATATACCGCAAATCAAACACGAAACGGGCTAATCACCCTAGTGCCGCAACGAAGTCGACCGCCGCGTTGTTCCGCTGAGTCACTCACCTTCGGGGAGTCGGCCCTCATCGAGGTCCTTCATCAACCGGTCCAGACGCCTTGCCGCATCCGGGAGATCGTGCTTAGCCGCGGCCGTGATGACCAACAGCTTCCGGGACAGCGCCATCCGTACGCCCTCCGGGACTTGCAGTGCGCGCACTCTTGTGTGCGCTTCCTTCAATCGGTCGGCGACTTGGCCGTAAAGCTCGAGTTGGCTGTCGCGTCCCATGCACCGATTGTGCCATCTGGGGCGAGTTGTCGCCCGACAGGGTCTCAACAAGCGACCGCGCCCCCTGCCGGGGGGCAGGGGGCGCGGTCGTGGAAACGTGCTGCTCAGACCTTGAGCGTACGCGGTTTGAAGGCCGGCCTGGCCGCCTCGTAGGCCGCGATGTCCGTTTCGTTCTGAAGGGTGAGGCTGATGTCGTCCAGCCCGTTCAGCAGTCGCCACCGGGCGTTCTCGTCGAGTTCGAAGTCCGCCGTGATGCCCTCGGCGCGGACCTGGCGGGTCTCCAGGTCGACGGTGATCTCGGCCGCCGGGTCGGCCTCGGTCAGCGCCCAGATCTCGTCGACGGTCTTCTGGTCGAGCACGACGGTCAACAGGCCGTTCTTCAGCGAGTTGCCGCGGAAGATGTCGGCGAACCGGGCGGAGATGACGGCCTTGAAGCCGTAGTTCTGCAGCGCCCACACGGCGTGTTCGCGGGACGAACCGGTGCCGAAGTCGGGTCCGGCCACCAGGACCGTCGCGCCGCTGCGCTCGGGGCGGTTGAGGACGAAGTCCGCGTCCTTGCGCCATGCCTCGAAGAGCCCGTCCTCGAAGCCGTCGCGGGTGACCTTCTTCAGCCAGTGGGCGGGAATGATCTGGTCGGTGTCGACGTTGCTGCGGCGCAGCGGGACGGCCCGGCCGGTGTGCGTGGTGAAGGCTTCCATGTCTCTCAGACTCCAGCGGGCGTACGGACGTCGGCGTCGGACAGATCGGCGGGCGAGGCCAGGTGACCCAGCACGGCGGTGGCGGCGGCGACCTGCGGGGAGACCAGGTGCGTGCGTCCACCCTTGCCCTGCCGGCCCTCGAAGTTGCGGTTCGAGGTGGAGGCGGAGCGCTCGCCGGGGGCCAACTGGTCGGGGTTCATGCCCAGACACATCGAACAGCCGGCGTGCCGCCATTCGGCGCCCGCGGCGGTGAAGACCTTGTCCAGGCCCTCCTCGACGGCCTGGAGTGCGACGCGCACGGAGCCCGGGACGACCAGCATCCGTACGCCGTCGGCGACTTTGCGACCGTCCAGGACGGCGGCCGCGCCTCTCAGGTCCTCGATCCGGCCGTTGGTGCAGGAACCCACGAAGACGGTGTCCACGCTGATGTCGCGCAGCGGCTGCCCGGCGGTCAACCCCATGTATTCCAGGGCCTTTTCGGCGGCGAGCCGCTCCGATGCGTCTTCGTACGAAGCCGGGTCGGGGACGCTGGCGGACAAGGGCGCGCCCTGGCCGGGGTTGGTGCCCCAGGTGACGAACGGCGCCAGTTCGGCGGCGTCGATGACGACCTCGGCGTCGAAGACCGCGTCGTCGTCGGTGCGCAGCGTCGTCCAGTACGCGACGGCGGCGTCCCAGTCCTCGCCCTGCGGGGCGTGGTCGCGGCCCTTCAGATAGGCGAACGTGGTCTCGTCCGGGGCGATCATGCCCGCACGGGCTCCGGCCTCGATCGACATGTTGCAGATGGTCATCCGGGCCTCCATCGAGAGCTTCTCGATGGCGGAGCCGCGGTACTCGATGACGTAGCCCTGGCCGCCGCCGGTGCCGATCCGGGCGATGATCGCGAGGATCAGGTCCTTGGCGGTGACGCCCTCGGGCAGTTCGCCGTCGATGGTGATCGCCATGGTCTTGGGGCGGGCCATCGGCAGCGTCTGGGTCGCCAGGACGTGCTCGACCTGGCTGGTGCCGATACCGAACGCCAGCGCGCCGAACGCGCCGTGCGTGGATGTGTGGGAGTCGCCGCACACGACCGTCGTACCGGGCTGGGTCAGGCCCAGCTGGGGGCCGACCACGTGCACGACGCCCTGCTCGACGTCGCCCAGCGGGTGCAGCCTCACCCCGAAGTCCGCGCAATTCCTGCGCAGGGTCTCCAGCTGGGCGCGCGAGACCGGGTCGGCGATCGGCTTGTCGATGTCGAGGGTCGGGGTGTTGTGGTCCTCGGTGGCGATGGTGAGGTCGAGGCGCCGCACCCGGCGTCCGGCCTGACGGAGGCCGTCGAACGCCTGGGGGCTGGTTACCTCGTGCAGCAGGTGCAGATCGATGAAGAGGAGGTCGGGCTCGCCCTCGGCGCGCCGGACGACGTGGTCGTCCCAGACCTTCTCCGCGAGTGTCCTACCCATCGCTTTCCCTTCGGCCGGCGTCTTCGCCGGCCCAACTAGAGATGTGGTGCGCCACCGTCCGGACCCCCGAGCGGGGCGGTGACCGCGGGCCGTTGTACGGCCGCCCCTCCAGGTTGGCAACTTCTGCCGAAAATTGAACTTGCGTTTCACAGAGTGAGACGGGAGTATCGTCGTATGGACAACTCTAGCGGCGTCGGCGTTCTCGACAAGGCGGCTCTGGTACTGAGCGCCCTGGAGTCCGGTCCGGCCACCCTCGCCGGGCTGGTCGCGGCGACCGGGCTCGCACGACCCACGGCCCATCGACTGGCCGTGGCACTGGAACACCACCGTCTGGTGGCGAGGGACATACAGGGCCGTTTCATCCTCGGCCCCCGGCTGGCGGAGCTGGCCGCTGCGGCGGGCGAGGACCGCCTGCTGGCTACGGCGGGACCGGTGCTCACGCATCTGCGCGACATCACGGGCGAGAGCGCGCAGCTCTACCGGCGCCAGGGCGACATGCGGATCTGCGTGGCGGCGGCGGAGCGGCTGTCCGGCCTGCGGGACACCGTGCCGGTCGGCTCCACGCTCACCATGAAGGCCGGCTCGTCGGCCCAGATCCTGCTGGCCTGGGAGGAGCCGGAGCGCCTGCACCGCGGCCTCCAGGGTGCCCGCTTCACGGCGACGGCGCTCTCGGGCGTACGGCGCAGGGGCTGGGCCCAGTCGATCGGTGAGCGCGAGCCGGGCGTGGCCTCGGTCTCGGCGCCAGTGCGCGGCCCTTCCAACCGCGTGGTCGCCGCCGTCTCGGTCTCCGGACCCATCGAGCGGCTGACCCGGCACCCGGGCCGGATGCACGCCCAGGCGGTCATCGACTCGGCCGCGCGACTCAGCGAGGCCCTGCGCCGAAACGGCTGACGGTACCCCGTCCCGTACTTCCCCCGCGTGACGCGCGACTCGTCCCCCGGCCGCCCCAGCGTCGTGGCGGCCCCGCCGAAGGCCCTGTCGGGTACCAAGTCCCCTTAGGAAACGCGCACATGACGGGACGGCACCCTCACCGCGAGGAAGGCGCCACGCGGCGCACAGGCACAGGTCGACTCCCCCTGCAGACAAGCAAAAAGGTCCTTCACCGAAGTGAAGGACCCTTGGTTTTCCTGCTGTTGTACCCCCGACCGGATTCGAACCGGCGCTACTGCCGTGAGAGGGCAGCGTGCTAGGCCGCTACACAACGGGGGCTTGTTTCCTGCGTTTGCATCTCTGCGCTGGGCTACCAGGACTCGAACCTAGAATGACGGTACCAGAAACCGTAGTGTTGCCAATTACACCATAGCCCAATGGAACGCAACCCCTTACGAGGTCTTTGTTCCGGCTGCGCTTTCCGTTCGGATCTTTCGTCCCGCTCGGGCGGCGCAGGAAGAACATTACCCGAAGGTGTCCGGCGCTCCAAAACGGGTATCGCCCGCCAGCAGTCCGGGCAGCTGATCGAGGGCGCTGATGCGGACCAGTTCGGGCCGTCCGCCGCGTCCGCCCCGGTCCAGCCAGATCCCCATGAGCCCAGCGGCGACCGCGCCTGCGGCATCGATGTCCGGCTCGTCCCCCACGTACGCGACCTCCCCCGGCTCCAGCGCGAGCGCGTCGCACGCGGCGTGGAAGGCGCCGGGCTCGGGCTTGGAGATGCCTAACTCCACGGCGCAGACCACTGCCTCGAACCGGTCGCGCACGCCGAGCGCGCGCAGCTTGCGGTCCTGGTTGTGGATGCTGGCGTTCGACAGCACCGCGTGCCGGAACCGGCCGGCCAGCCGGTCCAGGACGGGCAGCACGTCCGGGAAGAGCGACCAGGCGGCCTCGTAGTGGGCCGCGTGCCGAGCGAACCAGTCGTCGGCCTCGACGTCGTCCAGCGCCCGCGAGAGGAATTCCCGCACCCGGTCCCTGCGCTGCCCCAGGAAATCCGTCTCCCCGGCCGCGAACCGGTCCCAGTGCACATCGGTGATCGCCCGCCACACGACGAGGGCCTGCTCGACGGACCCGTATCCGTCGGGCAGGCCCTCCTGTTCGAGGTGCGTGCGCATGCCGACGCGATCGGCGGCGGTGTAGTCGAAGATCGTGTCGTCGATGTCCCACAGCACGGCTCGGATGACCATGCCTCCGAACCTACCCGCCCCGGGGCCCCGCCGTCCCTGCCGATGCCGGGGGCCGTCGGTACGGGCGTGGGTCGGGCGGACGGTCGTACGCCCACCCCGCGCCCCTTCCGCGCCCCGATCGCGGCCGGTGGAACGGAGAGGCGGGCCAGGTGGCCGAGCCTCCACATCGGGACTCACCACCGCGATCGGAATCGGGCACGTGCGGCCGGAGCCGATGCCCGCCCTCGCGCACAGAAATCGACCCGGGAGACATCCACGTGACGAGCCGTCACCACGACCGGAATGTTCCCGGTCCTCGGCCCGGCGGTCGGGTCCTGGCGCGTCGGCGCAGCCGCTCGGACCCGGCTCCGGCTTCCCGGCTCGGAGGGGCCCGCCCGCGGAACAACGCCTCGTGTGTCACCTGGGCACAGGGCTGCCGGCCGAGGGCCCGTTCCGGCAAGGCCGGGCACCGGCGGTCGGGGCCCATGAAGGCGTCCACGACGTGGCGCTCCCGGCCCGCCGGCCGGTGCGGCCCGGGGCCGGGGAACGTACAGGGGGCGGCGCCCGGAGGTGGTCCGGGTGCCGCCCCCTGCGGGCGTAAGGCGGGGCCTACGCGGCCGCCAGCTTCGCCAGGGCCGCGTCGATGCGGGCGATGGTCTTCTCGCGGCCCAGGATCTCCAGGGACTCGAAGAGCGGCAGGCCGATCGTGCGGCCGGTGACCGCGACGCGGACCGGGGCCTGGGCCTTGCCGAGCTTCAGGCCGTGCTCCTCGCCGGCGGCGAGGATCGCGTTCTTCAAGGCGTCAGTGCTCCACTCGGCGTTGATCAGGTTGGCACGGGCCGTGACGAGCAGGGCGTCGGAGCCTTCCTTCATCGCCTTGTTCCAGGACGCCTCGTCGTCCACCGGCGCGTCGAGGAAGAGGAAGTCGACGTTGGCCGTGATGTCGGAGAGGACCGTGACACGGGTCTGCGCGTGCGGGGCGATCGCGGCGAACTGCTCCGCGTCGAAGGACTCCGGGGCCCAGGGGGCGAACGGGGCCTTCAGCCAGGGGCCGCACGCTTCGGTGAACGCCTTCACGTCCATCTTGCGGATGTGCTCGGCGTTGATGTGCTCGCACTTCTTCAGGTCGAAGCGCGCCGGGTTGGCGTTCACGTCCTCGATGTCGAACGCGGCCACCATCTCCTCGACGGAGAAGATGTCGCGGTCCTCGGAGATCGACCAGCCGAGCAGCGACAGGTAGTTGAGCAGCCCCTCCGGCACGAAGCCGCGCTCCCGGTAGAGGTTGAGGGACGCCTGCGGGTCGCGCTTGGAGAGCTTCTTGTTGCCCTCGCCCATGACGTACGGGAGGTGGCCGAAGGCGGGGACGTCCTTGGCGATGCCCAGCTCGATGAGCGCCTTGTAGAGGGCGATCTGGCGGGGGGTGGAGGAGAGCAGGTCCTCGCCGCGCAAGACGTGGGTGATCTCCATCAGCGCGTCGTCGACCGGGTTGACCAGCGTGTAGAGCGGGGCGCCATTGGCGCGGACGATGCCGTAGTCCGGCACGTTCTCCGGCTGGAAGGTCAGCTCGCCACGGACCAGGTCGGTGAAGGTGAGCACCTCGTCGGGCATCCGGAAGCGGACGATGGAGGTGCGGCCCTCGTTCTCGTACGCGGCGATCTGCTCCGCCGTGAGGTCGCGGCAGTGGCCGTCGTAGCCGGACGGCTTCCCGGCGGCGCGGGCGGCGTCGCGGCGGGCATCGAGCTCCTCGGTGGTGCAGTAGCAGTGGTACGCGTAGCCGCCCGCGAGGAGCTTCTCGGCGACGTCCTTGTAGATGTCCATGCGCTGCGACTGGCGGTACGGGGCGTGCGGGCCGCCGACCTCGGGCCCCTCGTCCCAGTCGAAGCCGAGCCAGCGCATCGAGTCCAGGAGCTGGTCGTAGGACTCCTCGGAGTCGCGGGCGGCGTCGGTGTCCTCGATGCGGAAGACCAGGGTGCCGCCGTGGTGCCGGGCGAAGGCCCAGTTGAACAGGGCGGTGCGGACCAGGCCCACGTGGGGGTTGCCGGTCGGGGAGGGACAGAAACGTACACGTACAGGTGCGTTAGCCACGCTTGATCACCTTGTTGGTGAGAGTGCCGATGCCTTCGATGGTGACGGCGACCTCGTCGCCGACATGGAGGGGGCCGACCCCCCCGGGGGTGCCGGTGAGGATCACGTCGCCCGGAAGCAGCGTCATCGCTTCCGTGATGTGGACGACCAGGTCCTCGATCGAGCGGATCATCTCGCTCGTACGGCCGAGTTGCCGTTGCTCGCCGTTGACCGTGGCCTGGATGGTCAGGTCGCGGGGATCGAGGTCGGTCTCCACCCAGGGGCCGAGGGGGCAGGAGGTGTCGAAGCCCTTGGCCCGGGCCCACTGCTTCTCACGCCTCTGGGCGTCGCGCGCGGTGACGTCGTTGGCGCATGTGTAGCCGAAGATGACGTCCTTCACGCGCTCGCGCGGCACTTCGCGGCACATGCGGCCGATGACCACGGCCAGTTCGGCCTCGTGGTGGAGCTCGTTCGAGAAGGAGGGGTACTCGATGGCGTCGCCGGAACCGATCACCGAGGTGGTGGGCTTGAAGAAGGCGACGGGGACGTCCGGTACCTCGTTGCCGAGCTCCTTGGCGTGCTCCGCGTAATTGCGGCCGATGGCCACGACCTTGTTGGGGAGCACCGGAGGAAGGAGGCGGACCTTGCTCAGCGGGACCTTGGTGCCGGAGAGCTCGAACTCGGCGTACGGGATGCCCTTGATGATGTCGAGGACGAGCCCGTCGGGACCGTCGCCCTCGACGGCGCCGAAGGCGACATTGCCGTCGATGGAGAACCTGGCGATGCGCACGGGATGCTGTCGCCCCTCACTTGCTGGCTGACTGAAGACTGACGCTCCAGGCTAACGCCTCGCCTGCGCGATTCGCCGTGAAGGAGCGTCGTCCGGCGCACGGCCACAAGGCGGCGCGTGCGGTCGCGGGGCGACCGGAAACCCGTGCGGTGGAGCCACCGGGACCGGTCGGCCGACGCGGCGGGCGGGCGGCGCGGACGGACGCGCCTGGCGGGTGGCGAGCGGCGGGCAGTGAGCAGCGGTCGGTGGTTCAGCGGCCGGTGGGCCCGGGTGAGGGGCGGCCGTGCGTACTACTCGGCGGCCGCGGCCTGCACCGGGGCCACCATGAGGATGGTGCGGCGGGGGTTGGCGGTCTGGGAGGGCAGTTCGACGCGGTGCTCCGGTCGTTCCGGCGTCCGCAGCTCGGCGGCGTTCCCGAGGTGCGCCAGCGTGGTGCGGCGGGGGTTGGCGATGTTGCGGAACGTCTTCGTCGTCTTCATCTGTCGCTGCCGGCCCTGTCGGTACGGGCGCCGCCCGGAGGGGCGCCGGTTGTCGGATGTGCCATCCCTGTAAAACGCCAGGCTAAACATCGAATTCCCTTGGAAAGCCCGGATGAGACGGCGAACATCATGTGAGTTTGCTCACCACTCAGGGGATAAATGACTTAATTCGGGCACGTCTTCACGCCGGATAAAACAGGCATTTAGCAACTGAATCGTCCATTCCGCTCCTGATCATGCCGACTGGGACACCCCGCGCCGCCCGTCCATTGGTGATCAATGTTCCGTTTTGTCCATGATCAGCGTCCACCAGTGGTTACCCCTCAGTCACAACGGGTCACCTGCGTCCCGCCCTGGCACAGGGCCCTTGTTGGAGATCCGGCACTGTGCTGGAATTCCACGCACCGCCGCGGGTTCACAGGCCGGCGCGCAGGGGCGCAAGCAGCGCCGAGTGGCGGCGGAAAGGGGGAAGAGCGCCGGTCACTCACGACCGACAGGGGCGGACACCTCGCCCCATGACGCCGACACCGTCCCACCCGCCTCGCGCGGAGGGGCGCCTGGTCCAGAGGTTGCGACGCTAGTGCAGGGACGTTTCAAGAGGGATGGCACCGGGTCTCCCCAGGCCCGCCAGGGCCGAGGGGAAGCCGCGGCGGAGCCGGAGCCGCACGGCGGGACCGACCGCGGCTCCTCGCCCCAGCACGCCCAGGGCCCCGGACCCGCCAGAGCCGACGACGGAAGCGACCGCCGTCCCGGCGCCACGACGGACGGCAGTGGCGGCGGGACGGACACGTCGGCCAAGTCCCGCGAGCCCGTCGGCGCGGGCTCGCGCATGGCCCTTCGCAACTGGCGCATCAGCACGCGCCTCGTCTCGCTGCTCGCGCTCCCCGTGGTCGCGGCGACCACGCTCGGTGGTCTGCGGATCAACGAGTCCATGAACGACATGCAGCAGCTGGACCACATGCAGCTGCTCACGAAGCTGACGATGCAGGCGACCTCGCTCGCCCAGGCGCTCCAGGCGGAGCGCGACAGCTCGGCAGGTCCGCTGTCCCATGGCGGGACCGCCAGCAACTACAAGGTCAGCGTCCCCCGCGACAAGACCGACAAGGCGCAGGCCGCCTTCCTCGACGCGACGGCCTCCATCGGCGACCCCTCCGGTGACGAGGCCCTCGAAGGCATCTACGCCAGCGTCAACCAGATCGCCGGTCAGCTGGGCCAGATCCGCGACATCCGCAAGACGGCGTACGCCAAGGGCACGCCGAGCCTCCAGACCATCGACCAGTACAGCCAGCTGATCACCTCGCTGCTGAGCCTTTCGCAGGACATGGCCCAGGCCACAAGCAACTCGGAGATGATCAAGCGGACCCGGGCGCTGGCGGCCTTCTCCTCCGCCAAGGAGTACGCCTCGATCCAGCGGGCCGTCATCGCCGCGGCCCTGCCCGTCGGCGACAAGGAACCGCACCTCGACGAGAACGACCAGCAGTTCGGCCGCGCGGCGCTGGACAAGGAGGAGGCGGCACGCCGTTCGTTCGCGGCGGTCTACGCGGCCACCGGCAACAACCCCGCCGAGCTGACCGCCACGCTGGACGAAGGCAACCCGGAGATCAAGGCCGCGAACGCCTACGCGGAGAAGGTGCTGAAGAGCCCCACGGGCATGAGCGGCACGGCGCGCCGTTCCTACATGGACTGGTACGACCAGAGCTCCACCAAGATCAATGCCATGACGACCATCGAGGCCACCCTCCTCAGTGACATGGAGAGCAAGGCCCGCGAGCTGCGCGACGAGTCGAAGCGCGAGGCGATCGTCAGCGGTGCGCTCATCCTGCTGGTGCTCGGCGTCTCGCTGGTCGGCGCCTTCGTCGTCGCCCGGTCGATGATCCGTTCGCTGCGGCGGCTCCAGGACACCGCTACGCGTGTCGCACAGGACCGGCTGCCCGAGATCGTCAAGCAGCTGTCCGAGGCCGACCCGCAGGACGTCGACACCTCGGTCGAGTCCGTCGGCGTGCACTCCCGGGACGAGATCGGCCAGGTGGCCGCGGCCTTCGACGACGTGCACCGCGAGGCGGTCCGGCTCGCCGCCGAGCAGGCGCTCCTCCGGGGCAACGTCAACGCGATGTTCACCAACCTCTCGCGCCGCAGCCAGGGCCTCATCCAGCGTCAGCTCTCGCTCATCTCCGAGCTGGAGTCGCGCGAGGCCGACCCCGACCAGCTTTCCTCGCTCTTCAAGCTCGACCACCTCGCGACCCGTATGCGCCGCAACGGCGAGAACCTTCTCGTCCTCGCGGGCGAGGAGCCGGGCCGCCGGTGGACGCGTCCCGTCCCGCTGGTCGACGTGCTGCGCGCCGCCGCCTCCGAGGTGGAGCAGTACGAGCGCATCGAACTGGCCGCGGTGCCCGCGACCGAGGTCGCGGGACGGGTCGTCAACGACCTCGTGCATCTGCTCGCCGAGCTGCTGGAGAACGCGACGTCGTTCTCCTCCCCGCAGACGAAGGTCCGGGTCACCGGTCACGCGCTGCCCGACGGCCGGGTGCTGGTCGAGATCCACGACACCGGCATCGGCCTCTCCCCCGAGGACCTGGCCGCGATCAACGAGCGGCTGGCCTCGCCGCCCACCGTGGACGTCTCCGTCTCCCGCCGCATGGGTCTGTTCGTGGTCGGCCGCCTGTCACTGCGCCACGGCATCCGGATCCAGCTGCGGCCCTCGGACTCCGGCGGCACGACCGCGCTCGTCATGCTGCCCGTCGAGGTGGCCCATGGTGGCAGCCGCCCGGCCCCCGGTCAGGGACCGGGGCAGCAGCCCGTCGCCCCTGGCGGCGCGCTGGGCGCGGGCGGCGGTCCGGGCGCGGCGGGCGGTTCCCGTCCCGGCCCGGGCGGCGCTCCGGCGGCCCCGGCAGGCCGGCCCGAAACGGGCCAGGGCGGCGCGCGCGGGCAGGTCGGCGCGGGCTCCGGTCCGCGTGCGGCGCTGCCCACGCGGGACGGCGGTGCCCGCCGCTCGCCGGACGAGCAGGGCCGGAAGAACGCCGGATTCCCGTCCGAGGGCGGTCCGCAGGACACCCCGCGCCCGGCGCCGCGTCAGGGCGGCGGTCTCGCGGGCGCCTTCGGCAACGCGGCCCGGCTCGGCGCCCGCGGCCAGGGCGGTGACACCGGACGTACGGAGCCGAGCGGGCCCGACCTGTTCAACGAGAACCGCCGTGACCGGGGCCACCAGGACGCGCGCGGCCCGCAGGGCCGGCCGGATCTGGCCGCGTGGCAGCCGCCCCAGGCCCCGCAGCCTCAGCAGGCTCCGCAGGACCCGTTCGGCCGGGCCGGCAGTCCGGCGGAGCCCGGTCGTCAGCTGCCGCCGGTCGGCGGCCCGCGTGCCGAACTGCCCGGTGGCAACCCCCTGCCGCAGCGCCCGCAGCAGGCCGGCTGGGGCACCGGGGATCCGTCGCCGCTGGACACCCCGCGCGGTCACCAGGACCCCGAGACCACCGGCCGGTTCCCGCTGCCGGGGAGCGTGCCGCTCGCGCATCGGACGCCGCTGGACGACGACCGGCAGGGGCCCGGCTCCACCGCCGAGTTCGCGCGCCCCGACTTCTCGGCCCCCGCCCCGCAGGGCGAGGGTCCGCAGGGCCGGTCGCCGCTGGACGGGCCGTCGCAAGGCCCCGCCGACACCGCGCAGTTCGCCCGGCCCGACTTCGCACAGCAGCAGGACCCCGCGAGCACCGGCCAGTTCGCCCGCCCGGACCTCGCACAGCAGCAGGACCCCGCCGGCACCGCGCAGTTCGCCCGGCCCGACTTCGCACAGCAGCAGGACCCGGCCAGCACCGGCCAGTTCGCCCGCCCGGACCTCGCACAGCAGCAGGACCCCGCCGGCACCGCGCAGTTCGCCCGGCCCGACTTCGCACAGCAGCAGGACCCGGCCAGCACCGGCCAGTTCGCCCGCCCGGACTTCGGCCGACAGCAGCCCGCCCCGGTGCGTGACCAGGGCCTGTCGGCGCCGCGTCAGCGGGGCCGGGACGACGAGGACTTCGGTGCCCCGCGTCCGCCCGCCGCGCCCACCACCGCCGGTGACGGGCAGTACCGTCCGGTTCCGCCGTCGCAGCCGCAGCCCGACTCGCTGCCGCCCGTGGCCGGTCGGGGCGACGGCCGTACGCCGCTGTACGACACCCTGGAGACGAACTGGTTCCACGGCCCGCAGCAGGGCGGCCAGCAGCCGCCCGCCGGGCCGCAGGGCCCTGCCTCCCCGGGGCCCGCGGAGCAGGAGGAGCCCGCGGCTCCCGTCGCTCCGGGGCACGCGGGAGACGACCCGGGTTCCCCCACAAGCTCCTGGCGCCCCTCGCCGAACGACGAACTCGTACGGCAGGCGGAGCGGGCCAAGAATCCCGCAGCAGGCGGAGTCACCACTTCCGGCCTGCCTCGCCGGGTCCCCCGCGCGAACCTGGTGCCGGGCACCGCCCAGCAGCAGAACCACCAGTCGGGTCCGCAGGTGTCGCGTGCGCCCGACGATGTGCGCGGGCGGTTGACCAATCTCCGCCGGGGCATCCAGCAGGGTCGGCAGGCAAACAACCAGTCGACCGGCAGTTTTCCACTCGGCCCCACTCACCAGCAGGAGCGTTAGTTGAGCCCGATGAGTCAGGCCGCGCAGAATCTGAACTGGTTGATCACCAACTTCGTGGACAACACCCCCGGGGTGTCGCACACGGTGGTGGTCTCCGCCGACGGACTCCTGCTGGCCATGTCCGAAGGTTTCCCTCGTGACCGTGCCGATCAGCTCGCGGCCGTCGCCTCCGGTCTGACCTCGCTGACCGCGGGTGCCTCCCGGATCTTCGAGGGCGGCGCGGTCAGCCAGACCGTGGTGGAGATGGAACGGGGCTTCCTCTTCCTGATGTCCATCTCGGACGGCTCTTCGCTGGCCGTGCTCGCGCACCCGGAGGCCGACATCGGTCTGGTCGGCTACGAGATGGCCCTCCTGGTCGACCGCGCCGGCACCGTCCTCACCCCGGACCTCCGAGCCGAACTACAAGGGAGCCTGCTCCAATAGGCGGCGACGAACCGGCATCGACCCGATCCGCCAGGAAAACGCCCTCAGACCCTCGCCCGTCCGGCCGCCTAGAGCCCCCACCGGCCCTTCAGACGGCAAGCCGACACTCTGCTGTCACGCCCGGAGGATTCATGACCCCGCCACCCGCCTCATCCGACCCGTACGGCGCACTGCACCACGCGTCGTACGACGGAGAAGGCGACCAGCCGCTGGTCCGCCCGTATGCCATGACCGGCGGCCGGACCCGGCCCCGCTACCAGCTCGCCATAGAGGCACTGGTCTCCACCACGGCCGACCCCGCGCACATGGCGACGCTGCTCCCGGAGCACCAGCGGATCTGCCACCTGTGCCGTGAGGTCAAGTCGGTGGCCGAGGTCTCGGCCCTGCTGTCGATGCCGCTCGGCGTGGCCCGGATCCTCGTCGCGGACCTGGCGGAAGCCGGCATGGTGGCCATCCACCAGCCGGGCAACGGAGAGGCCGGCGGCACGCCGGACGTGACACTGCTCGAAAGGGTGCTCAGTGGACTTCGCAAGCTCTAGCGGCGGAGCGGCCCGGGCCACTACCTCGGCGAAGATCGTGGTGGCGGGCGGCTTCGGCGTGGGTAAGACCACGTTCGTCGGTGCCGTTTCGGAGATCAACCCGCTGCGTACGGAAGCCGTGATGACCTCGGCGTCCGCGGGCATCGACGACCTGACGCACACGGGCGGCAAGACGACGACGACCGTCGCGATGGACTTCGGCCGGATCACGCTGGACCAGGACCTGATCCTGTACCTCTTCGGTACGCCCGGACAGGACCGCTTCTGGTTCATGTGGGACGACCTCGTCCGCGGCGCCATCGGCGCCGTCGTCCTCGTCGACACCCGCCGCCTCGCCGACTGCTTCCCCGCCGTCGACTACTTCGAGAACAGCGGCCTCCCGTTCATCATCGCCCTCAACGGCTTCGACGGACACCAGCCCTACACCCCCGACGAGGTCCGCGAAGCACTCCAGATCGGACCCGACACCCCGATCATCACGACGGACGCCCGGCACCGCGCCGACGCCAAGAGCGGACTGATCACCCTCGTCGAGCACGCGCTGATGGCACGGCTCAAGTAGGTACAAGTCGTTAGAGCGGTACGGTAGTTGCACTGAGCGCCCCGCGGGGGGCGGGACTGTGTCCTTAGACACGATCCGCCCCCGCCTTCATAACGTTTCGACAGAGAATTGCCGCGTATTCAGCACCCGATGCGGTCAATCGGTGCCGCTGCGCTCACATGAGCCTCGCCTTTTGGCGGGGCTCGCTCTGTATGCCCGTTTTATCCGAGGCTTGGACCACTCGGAATGGCTGATTCCGAGTGTTTGGAACGCGACCGCTCCCCGTGCTGGAATTCGACGGACTTCTGAGTAGTACGGCCCTGAACGAAATACGGCACACCGTAGGTGCCGACGCCGAGAGGTTGTTGTTCGAGTGAGGCGAAGCAAGGATGGCTCCGCGGCGCAGCCTGAGCGGGGCAATTTCACCCCGCCGTCGCGCGCCGCCGCATCGCCAGCCGATGCGACCAGGGAGACGGGGCCGGGCGGCAGCACCAGCCGACTGGCCCCGCGCAACTGGCGGGTGCCCACCCGGCTGAACGCCATCCTCCTCGTTCCGGTGCTGGTCGGCCTGGTCATGGGCGGCTTCCAGGTGAAGGGGTCGGTCGACACCTGGCAGGAGGCCCAGGACGCCGAGAAGACCGCGCTGATCGTCCGCGCGGCCTCCGAGTACGGCCAGGCGCTGCTCGACGAGCGCGACCTCTCCGCCCGTCCGCTCCTGTCGAACGAACGCGACGACGCCACGATCGACCGGGTCCGGGCCGCCACCGACGCCGCCGCGGCCGAGTTCGACGAGGCCGTGAAGGACATGCCCGCCAAGAAGGGGCTGGAGCGGCGTCTGCAGCTGTTCCGGCTGGAGGAGCCCAAGCTCCCCGAACTGCGCAAGGCCGCCTACGCCGCGGGCATGGACCCGGTGAGGACGGAAGAGGGCTACGTCCAGGTGCAGCACTCCCTGATGGAGTTCGCCAACGAACTGGGCCTGGGCACCGAGAACGTCACCAGCTACGGCCGCACGGTCTACGCGATCCAGCTGGCCCAGGCCGCAGAATCGCTTCAGCGCTCCATCGGCATGCATCTGCTGGTGCGGCCGAGCCGCAAGAGCGCCACCTTCGACGCCCAGGTGAAGGCGTTCGGCTCGTACAACTACCTGGAGCGGATCGCGCTCGACGAGTTCGCTTCCGGTGGTACGGAGGCCGACGCGAAGCGGCTGCAGCAGGTCATGACCGCCCAGTCGGCCGCCGGGGCGAAGGAGCTGAGGAAGGCCGAGGAGCGGGCCGAGGCCGCGGGCACCCCCTTCGTCGACCCGCCGAGCGTCGACGGCTCGGTCTTCGACGGCATGGCCCAGCAGATCGCGCGGGGCGCGTCTCCCGAGAAGCTGGCCGCGAAGGGCATCACGCCGGAGACCTGGATGGTGGCCGCCACCGCCAAGTTCGACGGCTACGCCACGATCGAGAAGGAACTCGTCGACAAGGCGGTGGCCGAGGCGGCGGGCATCTCGTCCGACGCCCGCAACGACGCGATCGTCGACGCCGCCGTCGTGGTCGTCGCCCTGCTGGCCGCCTTCTTCCTGGCCGGGCTGATGGCACGGCAGATGAGCCGTTCGATGCGCGAGCTGCGCACGGCCGCCTTCCAGATCGCCGAGCAGCGGCTGCCGATGCTGGTCGACCAGTTGTCCAGGAACGATCCGGGGCTGGTCGACACCCGTGTCCGGCCGCTCCCGATCGACAGCCACGACGAGATCGGCGAGGTCGCCCGCGCCTTCGACCAGGTGCACCGCGAGGCGGTCCGGCTGGCGGCCGAGCAGGCCATGCTGCGGGGCAACGTCAACGCGATCTTCACCAACCTCTCGCGCCGCAACCAATCGCTGATCGAGGGCCAGCTGACCCTCATCACCGACCTGGAGAACAACGAGGCCGACCCGGACCAGTTGGAGAACCTGTTCCGGCTGGACCACCTGGCCACCCGCATGCGCCGCAACGGCGAGAACCTCCTCGTCCTCGCCGGCGAGGAGCCCGGCCGCCGCTGGAACCAGCCGGTCCCGCTGGTCGACGTGGTGCGGGCCGCCTGCTCCGAGGTGGAGTCGTACGAGCGCATCGAGGTGTCCGGCGTAACGGAGACCGAGATCCACGGCGAGGCCGTCACGGACCTCGTGCATCTGCTGGCCGAGCTGCTGGAGAACGCCACCACGTTCTCCTCCCCGCAGACCAAGGTGCGGGTGACCGCGACGCGGCTGCCCGACAACCGCGTGATGATCGAGATCCACGACAAGGGCATCGGGCTCACCCCCGAGGACTTCGCCGACATCAACCACCGGCTGGCCAACCCGCCGGTGGTGGACGCCGCGGTGTCGCAGCGGATGGGCCTGTTCGTAGTGGGTCGGCTGTCCGACCGGCACGGCATCCGCGTCCAGCTGCGCCCCTCGGGCGAGCAGGCCGGCACCACCTCGCTGGTCATGCTGCCGGACGCCATCACTCACGGCGGAGGCGGCGAACAGGCTGAGGGACAGGGCGACTTCACCGTCTCCTCGATCATTCCCGAGCAGGAGGAGGCCGAACAGCCCGCGTCCCGGCCCCAGATGCGCACCGCGGCGGAGCTCGGCTTCGACGACTCCCGTTACGAGCAGCCGTCGGCCGGTGCCATGCCGCTGGACCCGGTGGGCCGTTCGCTGCTGCGCGAGGAGCGCCGGGCGGCGCTGGGCTCTCCGACGGCCGGTGAGCAGCCGCGGTTCGCCCAGGAACCGCACGCGGCGGGTCGGCCCGTCGACGGCGCGTACGCGCGGAGCGGGTACCCGGAGACAGGGTTCGCCGGGGACAACGGCTACGCGGACAACGGCTACTCCCAGGAGCCGTACGGGCAGGCGCAGTACGGTCAGGGGCCGGACGCTCAGAAGTCGCATGCTCACGAGTCGTACGCTCAGGATCCGGGACGGCGGCACCACTCCCCGGAGGAGTACGGGCACGAGCAGTACGGGCGGGAGCAGTACGGCCCGGCCCCGTACGAGGGCGGCTACGCGCCGCACCCCGGTGGCGACGGCTCGGCCGGACAGCCCGGTGCCATCCCCCCGGGCGGCTACCAGGAACCGGCCTATCCGGAAGCGGCATATGCGCCCGGCGATTCCTCCGGGCCGGCGCACGAGGAGGCGTTCGCCACCGGCCCGCAGCAGGAGGAGTGGGCGGACCGGGAGGGCTACCCGCAGACGCACGAGCCCTCGCCCCGAGCGGAAGCGGAATCTGCCCCGAGCGCCCCCGCCGAGGCGCCGGAAAGCGTAGGCTTCAACCGTCCGGGACCCACCCCGAACTCCGGCCACGAGCTGACCGAAGCCGGTCTGCCGCGCCGGGGCAGTCAGCAGCACTGGCAGCCCACCGGCCGCGGAAACAACCGGTCGCTCGCCGCGCAACAGCCACAGCGGCAGGACGAACTGCCGCCGCGGCAGTCGCCCCCGCGGCAGGACGAGAACGGCTCCGACGACTGGCATTCGACGAACGACGAACGCTGGGAGCGGGCCGAGAAGCTCCGCGAGCCGAAGGCGGGCGGGGTCACCCCGTCCGGACTTCCCCGGCGGGTACCCAAGGCCAATCTGGTCGAGGGTACGGCGGAGCAGACACCGCAGGGCGGCCCACAGGTCTCCCGCGCACCCGAGGACGTCCGCGGCAGGTTGCTCAACCTGCGGCGGGGCGTACTGCGGGGACGTAACGCGGGTTCGGACACAAGTAACACCTACAACCAGGAGCGTTAGTGTGAGCCCGATGAGCCAGGCGGCGCAGAATCTGAACTGGTTGATCACCAACTTCGTGGACAACACCCCCGGGGTGTCGCACACGGTGGTGGTCTCCGCCGACGGACTCCTGCTGGCCATGTCGGAGGGATTTCCGCGTGACCGTGCCGATCAGCTCGCGGCCGTCGCCTCCGGTCTGACCTCGCTGACCGCGGGTGCCTCCCGGATCTTCGAGGGCGGCGCCGTGAACCAGACGGTGGTGGAGATGGAGCGCGGTTTCCTCTTCATCATGTCCATCTCCGACGGATCCTCGCTGGCCGTGCTCGCGCACCCGGAGGCCGATATCGGTCTGGTCGGCTACGAGATGGCCCTTCTCGTCGACCGTGCGGGCACCGTCCTCACGCCGGATCTCCGAGCCGAGCTGCAAGGAAGTCTTCTCAACTAGCAAAAGGAAGTCTTCTTAACTGATAAACGGACAGTGCGTTTCGCGCCACCGGGCCATAAGGTGCGGTGGCGCGGCCCCACTGGATTGGGACCGGCAGGCGGAGGAGGAATCGTGACAACACCCCCAGACGGGCACCGGTACAACGGCGGCCAGGACGTGCCGGGTGAGCACGGGAGCAATCCCTTCAACTTCCCCTCCGCGCCCAGCGGACAGGGCACACAGCAGCAGTTCCGGCCCTACCCCCATCAGTGGCCTCAGCAGCCGCACAGCGGTCCGCAGGAGCCCGCGTGGCCTGCGCAGCGGCCGTACCGCGACGCCCCGCCGCGGCAGGCCCCCGAGCCGGCCGCCCCCACCGCGCACAATCCGCTCGTCCGTCCGTACGCCATGACCGGCGGCCGGACCCGACCGCGCTACCAACTCGCGATTGAGGCGTTGGTCAGTACCACGGCCGATCCGTCCCGGCTGCAAGGGCAGTTGCCCGAGCACCAGCGGATCTGCCGGTTGTGCTTCGAGATCAAGTCGGTCGCCGAGATTTCGGCACTGCTCTCGATACCCCTCGGCGTTGCCCGGATCCTCGTAGCCGACCTGGCAGAGGCCGGACTCGTCGCTATCCATCAGCCCGGCGGCGACGAGTCCGCCGGCGGCCAGCCAGATGTGACACTGCTCGAAAGGGTGCTCAGTGGACTTCGCAAGCTCTAGCGGCGGAGCAGCCCGCTCCACTACCTCGGCGAAGATCGTGGTGGCAGGGGGCTTCGGCGTGGGTAAGACCACGTTCGTCGGTGCCGTTTCGGAGATCAACCCGCTGCGCACCGAAGCCGTGATGACGTCCGCGTCCGCGGGCATCGACGACCTGACGCACACCGGGGACAAGACCACCACGACGGTGGCGATGGACTTCGGCCGGATCACGCTGGACCAGGACCTGATCCTGTACCTCTTCGGTACGCCCGGACAGGACCGCTTCTGGTTCATGTGGGACGACCTGGTCCGCGGCGCCATCGGCGCCGTCGTCCTCGTCGACACCCGCCGCCTCGCCGACTGCTTCCCCGCCGTCGACTACTTCGAGAACAGCGGCCTCCCCTTCGTCATCGCCCTCAACGGCTTCGACGGACACCAGCCCTACACCCCCGACGAGGTCCGCGAAGCACTCCAGATCGGACCCGACACCCCGATCCTGACCACGGACGCCCGGCACCGCGCCGACGCCAAGAGCGCGCTGATCACCCTCGTCGAGCACGCGCTGATGGCACGCCTGCGCTGAGGACCAGCCCCTCCCGGTGGCGCCCACGGGCGTCACCGGGAAACGAGGCCCGGGAAGAGAGGTCCGTACGACGTGACGATGCCCCGCACCCACCGGAAGACCGGGAGTGCGGGGCATCAGCGCGTCGTGGTGTCCGTCAGCCCTGCCAGGAGTGCGGGGCGCGGAAGCCCGGGGTGCGCTCCAGACGGCGCCACCCGGCGGTGCTGCGGCCGCGGTGGGCGGGGGTGGCGGCGGGCTGCGCGGCGGCGCGGGCGAGCAGGACGGCGGTTATCGCGGCCAGTTCCTCGGGGTCGGCGATGCCCTTCTCGACGCGCAGCACGGATGCTGTGGCAGTGCTCATGGGTGGTTTCTCCGTCTTCTCGACAGGTCTTCTGGGCAGGTCTTCGCGGACTCGGCGGCTTCGCGGTGCTCCCGCGAAGCCGGCCGCGGACTACTGCGGGGGGTTGCCGTGCTTGCGGGACGGCAGATCGGCGTGCTTCGTGCGGAGCATGGCGAGCGAGGCGATCAGCACCTCGCGGGTCTCGGCGGGGTCGATGACGTCGTCGACCAGGCCGCGCTCCGCCGCGTAATACGGGTGCATCAGTTCGGCCTTGTACTCCTTGACCATGCGTGTCCGCATGGCCTCCGGGTCCGCGGCCTCGGCGATCTGCCGGCGGAAGATCACGTTGGCCGCGCCCTCCGCGCCCATCACGGCGATCTCGTTGGTCGGCCAGGCGTACGTCAGGTCGGCACCGATGGACTGGCTGTCCATCACGATGTAGGCACCGCCGTACGCCTTGCGCAGGATCAGCGAGATCCTCGGCACGGTGGCGTTGCAGTACGCGTAGAGCAGCTTCGCGCCGTGCCGAATGATTCCACCGTGCTCCTGGTCCACACCCGGAAGGAAACCGGGGACGTCCAAAAGAGTGATGATGGGAATGTTGAACGCATCGCACATCTGGACGAAACGGGCCGCCTTCTCGGACGCCTCGATGTCCAGGACACCGGCCAGGACCTGCGGCTGGTTGGCCACGATCCCGACGACAGAGCCGTCCATGCGGGCGAGGGCGCACACGATGTTGCGGGCCCAGCGCTCGTGGATCTCCAGGTAGTCGCCGTCGTCGACGAGTTCCTCGATGACCTTGTGCATGTCGTACGGGCGATTGCCGTCCGCGGGGACCAGGTCCAGCAGGACGTCACCGCGCCGGTCGGCCGGGTCGTCGGAGGCGACCGTCGGCGGGTTCTCGCGGTTGTTCTGCGGGAGGAGCGAGAGGAGGTAGCGGACCTCCGCGATGCAGGTCTCCTCGTCGTCGTACGCGAAGTGGCACACGCCCGACGTCTCGGCGTGCACGTCCGCGCCGCCGAGGCCGTTCTGGGTGATCTCCTCGCCCGTGACCGCCTTCACGACATCCGGGCCGGTGATGAACATCTGCGAGGTGTCCCGCACCATGAACACGAAGTCCGTGAGCGCCGGAGAGTAGGCGGCGCCGCCCGCGCACGGGCCGAGCATCACGCTGATCTGCGGGATGACGCCCGACGCCTTGGTGTTGCGCTGGAAGATCCCGCCGTACCCGGCGAGCGCGCTGACGCCCTCCTGGATACGGGCGCCCGCGCCGTCGTTCAGCGACACCAGCGGGGCGCCCGCCGCGATGGCCATGTCCATGATCTTGTGGATCTTGGTGGCGTGGGCCTCGCCCAGGGCGCCGCCGAAGATCCGGAAGTCGTGCGCGTAGACGAAGACCGTACGGCCGTCGACCGTGCCCCATCCGGTGATCACACCGTCCGTGTGGGGCTTCTTCTGCTCCAGGCCGAAGCCGGTCGCCCGGTGCCGGCGCAGCTGCTCGACCTCCCGGAACGAACCCGGGTCGACCAGCAGCTCGATGCGCTCACGCGCCGTCAGCTTGCCCTTGGCGCGCTGCGCCTCGGTCGCCCGGTCACTCGGTCCGCGACGGGCCTGCTCACGCAGCGCCAGCAGCTCGGCCACACGGCCGCGGGTGTCGCTCGGCTCGCCCGGGATTTCGTCCACAACGGTCATGCACCGACCCTACGAACCCCGGCAAGCAAATCCTGCCGTCGACTCCGTACAGTCTCCCGACCCGATTCCTGGCGGAGCCGCACAGTGCGAACGCGCCATGCAAGCGAAGTACCAGCTTCTGACGGTCGGCTGTTGTGCAGTCCCCACAAAGTTCCCCTGTGGTCTGCCGCACACTCCTGTCAGCCTCACGGGGTGCTCCGGTCGGGCGTTCCGCACGAGGGTACGCCCCCCGGGCGGACCGCGGTCCGCGGTGTCCGGGGCCTTCGGGACAGCGGGGGACGGCCAGGACTGCCAGGGCCTTCGGGACGGCGGGGCGAGCGACGCCGTCGGCACGGAGCGGAGCGCTCACTCCCCCGCGTACAGCCTCCGCAGGTCGACCAGAACCACTTCGCCCCGCGCCTCCGCCTTCCGCAGCTCGTCCGTGAATCCGGCGCCGCTGTAGCAGGCGAGCCGTACGGCGGAGGTGTCGGTCCCGCGGGCCGCGAGCAGCGCCGCGATGTGCCGCAGCCGGTCCAGGTGCCCTTCCCCCATGACCTGGTCCCACTTCGCCTCGCCCAGGGAGAGCAGGACGCCGTTGTCCTGCCCCACGGCCCCGCGCACGACGACGTCGACCTCGTGACCGGTACGCGCCCCCGGATCGGCGACCGTCCCGTACGAGACATCGATCGGCATGCCCCCGAACGTCTCCGGTGCCGCGAAGTGCGTCACCCATTCGCGGCAGATCTGCTCGAAGTGCGGCCCGACCACCGCCGACCGGAACCGGGCGCGCGAGCTCTCCCAGACCGGCTCGGCGAGTCCCCGGTCGAGCAGGGGGAGCTTGGTCCGGGAAATGACGTGATCGAACGCGATGAGCGGTTCGCCGATGCGGTACACACTCCGGTTCCTCCGGAAGGCGTCCACTTCACGGCGTACGAGACCGCAGTCCTGGAGCACCGTGAGCGGATGCGTGATGTCCCCCGCCGTCCGGCCCAGACAGCCGGCGATCCCGCCCGCCGTGGCGTTTCCTGCGGCCAGGGCCCCGAAGACTGAGTGATAGAGCGCCCGGTCCCGCAGATCCGCCTCGTCGGCCAGCAGGTACCTGGCCTCACGGTAGAGCGGCGAGCGCGGCGACAGGGCGGTACGGCACACCCACGCGTCGAAGTCGTCGATCCCGTCCGGGACGTCGTCGCGTACGAACTCACGGCGGTAGGCGGGAGTCCCGCCCACCACACTGTGCACGAGCAGCGCGAGCCGGGGATCGTCGATGCCCCAGAAGGCTGCGGCCTGCCGGAAGTCGAGCGGCTGGACGATCAGTTCGAGGCTCGCCCTCCCCCTGAGCGGCGACGTGCCGCTGAGCAACCCGCCCATGAACGCGAGCGAACTGCCGCACAGCAGAAGCCTGGTCCGGGACTCCAGCCGCTCGGGCCGCCGCGGACCGTAGGCCACCTGGACGATGGACGGCAGCGACGGCGTGGCGCGGGCGAGGTACGGGAACTCGTCGATCACCACCGGCACCGGCCGCTCCCGCCCCAGCGCGAGCAACGCGTCCACGCCCTGCTCCCACCAGTCGAACCTCAGCGCCCCGGCCGCCCCCGTGTACTGGCCCAGCTCCTCCCCGAACCGCCGCAGCGATTCCGCCTCCGTCGCCTCGTACGCGCAGAAATAGAAACCGCCGGCAGCCCGTGCGAGCGAGTCCAGCAAGAACGACTTCCCTTGCCGACGCCGCCCCGACACCACGCCGAGTGTCGCCTCGGGCCCGGGATCGGCAGCGAACGCGGTGAGCTCGCTCCATTCCCAGTCCCGGTCGAACATGTCGGACGGTTTCACGAACGTGCGGGATGCGGCGGAGCCGCGAAGTCTCCCGGTCACAGGGCTACCACCTAGAGCGCGGTTTACAGAATCACACTTCCCAGAAGTACGTTTCCGTTAACGACGCCGCTCACCTCGGGACACGGGCCCGCACCGCACCGCCGCACCGCGAACTCGCACCACACCACCTTGCCGGGGTTCCGCTCCCCCACTCCCCACTTGTCCGCGAGCGCCGCCACCAACAGCAGCCCCCGCCCGCCTTCCGTATCAGGGGCTGGGGCCGCACCGACCGGGCACACCTTCCCGTCGCCGCTGTCATGGACCTCGACGCGCAGGATGTCATCCGCCGGTTCCAGCCGCATGCTCACCTGGTACCCGCACCCGGGCGGGACGCCGTGCAGCAGGGCGTTGGTGACGAGTTCACTCACACAGAGCAACACGTCGTCGGCACGGGACTCGCACGCCCAGTCGGTGAGCACCTTGCGCACGAACTGCCGTACGAGCGGCACGGATCGCCGCTCGCGACTGTGGAACGACGTGCAGGAGTAGGGGAGTTGATTTGACTCATTCACACCATCAAGGTCACACAACGTCACTAGCTTTGTTCAGCGTGTGAGGCCGTACGTCGCACACGTACGGCCTCTGACGGGTCGCTACGGGTTTCACAACGGGGAGAGGCAATCCATGCACTCGGCGAAGAGGAACAAGCGGATCACGTCCTGGCATCTGATCGGCGCCCAGTTGGCGACGTTCCGCAAGGCGGCACGGATGACACAGGCGGCGCTGGCAGACCGGTGCTGCGTGGGCGAGGAGACAATCGCGTCGATCGAACAGGGGCGCAGACCACTCCAGGCGGACTTCGCGGTCCAGTTGGACGAACTGCTGGAGACGAAGGGGGTGTTGCAGGTCGCGGTGGCGAGGGTGCCGAAGAAGGAGCGGTTCCCGGCGTTCGTGCAGGACTACATCGACTACGAACAGGACGCGCTGACACTGCTGTCGTATCAGAACCAGTTGGTGCCAGGGCTGCTCCAGACCGAGGAATACGCCCACTTCCTCTACTCCTGTAAGTACCCGCCGCTCGAAGAGGACCAAGTGGAGGAGTGGGTGGCTGCCCGCCTTGATCGGCAGCGGCTCCTGCAACGCAAGCCCCGCCCCATGCTGCACTTCATCCTGGAGGAGAGCATCCTCCGCAGCGAGATCGGAGACCCCGTCACATTGCGAGGGCAGATCAAGCACCTGCGCCGCTGCATGGAACTTCCCTTCCTGGGACTCCAGATCATGCCGATGAAGCTGCCGAAGCACGTCGGGCTCGACGGTCCGATGGTCCTGTTGGAGACTCCCGATCACGACCATCTCGCGTATGTAGAAGGGCAACTGACCAGCTACTTGCACGACGACCCCGACGACGTCAGCGTGCTTCAGCAGATTTATGGGATGCTTCGTTCGCAGGCGCTCTCCGTCGACAAGAGCGCATGCCTACTGGACGAACTGCTTGGAGAGAAATGACCCGCGCAGCACACCCGGCACCCCGCACCACCGCCCTGGCCTGGTTCAAGTCCAGCCACAGCGGCCCCCAGGGCGGAGACTGCGTCGAAGTCGCCTACGACTGGCGCAAGTCCAGCCACAGCAGTAGCCAGGGCGGCGAGTGCGTCGAGGTGGCCGCCCACCCCGCGGCCGTCCACATCCGCGACTCCAAGGTCGCGGGCGGCCCCGTCCTCACCGTCCAGCCCACCACCTGGACCGCCTTCATCACCGCCACCATCTGACAACTCACCGGCCTCGACCCGCTGTTCGGGCCGAGGTACCGGTGAATGTGCAGGAACGTCCCGTCAGTCGCTGAGCCCCAGCCGCAGCGCGAAGACCCCGATGACGGTGCCGGTGACACGATCGAGGATCCTGCGAGCCCGCGGCTTCTGCAGCCACGTGCTCAGCGCGGTCGCGGAGACGATTGCAGCGGGGTGTCGCGGACATCGAGGTATGTGCCGTCGATCGCGACGGTCAGTAAGCCCTTGAAACGGGCGCCGACGGTACGGATCGCTGTGGCCGGCCCGCGCAGCAGGTCGAACAGGGCACGCATGGGGCGGACACCGAGACGGGTCCGGGCGTGCCAGAGTGCCGTGCCGGTGACCTCCGCGAGCGGTATCGCCTCCAGCGCGGCGGTGAGCTTGCGCCAGACGGCCAGGTAGCCGCAGTCCTCGAACAGAGCTGCGGCCAGCAGCAGGTACACCACCACCCGGGCCGGGATCTTCCACAGTCGTTGCTGGAGGGCACGGTCTCGATGATGGCCGCGTCGACCATCTCGAACGGGACGATCTGGGTGAGTTCCCCCAGGTACCCGGGGGCGAACAGGCCCTTGGCAACCCTGATTTCACGCGTGATGACACACTGATCTGACAGCCGAGCCTCCGGTGCCGTGAACGGTTGTCTTAGTCGACTGCTAGTTCTACCAGGGCCCCGCTTCTCACGTCCGAAGTCGCCGCAGATCAGAGCGCGCTTGCCAACGCCCCCAGAGCCGTAACTTCACGGCCACGGGCTTTAGGTCCACACGCCGCGGCCGGGCTCTGCTCGCGCGAACGTCAGAATCTGCACAAGCACGGCACGCATCTGCTGGATGTCTCGTCCGGCACATGGAGTTCCTCCAGGTCTCGGAGTCCTCTCGTGCTCTCACTCAGAACGTTCCTGAGTCACGGCACCGCCGATTCCGCCGCCGTCGCCTCTCCCCTCTGGGGCGCCGCCCTGGGGCCGAGTGTCTTTGCCGCAGCCCCGGCCACCTGTGAACTCGCGCTGGAGAACCGTTCGTTGCACGGCAAGGGCAATGCCCACGTCACCGGACACGAACAGGGCACCGGCCGCTGGATGCTGCTGTGGGCCGATGGGAGTCCCCCGCCACGCCCCAGGTGCGAGCGCGCTACTGACCGTCGTACGTCCTGTAACCGGTTGCCATGAGCCATTGACTCGGCGGCTCGCGAGTCAATGGTGAGTGGTCGGTGGCGGCCTGTTCCTGGGGCCGCGCGGCAAGTTCCATGGTTGGCGTCAACTCGCTGGACGGGCCGCTCTTCGCGAGTGCGCGCTGGGCCGTCTTGCTACCGGCCGCCTCCGCCGCCCACCTGATCACGCTGCGCGAGGACACGGGACACCCGATCCGGCCAGGCATCAACATCGCTCTGAGGAACCTCACGCTGGCCCCAAGGAGACCAACGGCCGAGGGAACAGCCACTCGCGCCCGTCGACACGGGAGACATTGGCGCGTTCCACCTCACTTTTTCCGGGCCACCCTTTCGTCGCGAAGCCCTCAGAGAGCGATAGGACGATAGGCGAAAGCTGCTTCGACCACCTGCTCTGGCGAGAGGGGCGGATCGGAGTAAAAGATCAAATCAGATACGTTCGGATCAGGCACCTGCTCACACAGAAGTTCGAGCATCTGGTCACCCTCATCCTCGGTCCCGCGCGCTTCCATGATCGCCGCCACCAGCTGCACAAGTTCACCCCTGGACATCATCGCCGGTCACCCCGGTCCCTTCACTTTTGATGATAGTCAAAATCAAGCACTTCCTGATGAAATCTAGGCGTCACAATTATTATGTTACTCATATCATACACCCCTCCGCCGTGCTGAATAGGGGTCACATGATGCAGAACATACCTGTTGTTCTTACCGACATTCTGCCCGCGGCCAACAAACGGAGCTCGCCCTTCCCGCATATTCGACTGATTAGCTTGACTAAATTGAGAGGCCAACCCAGAGTCCGATGCAACGGCCCGCCAAAAAGCCTCGCGAAAATCGCCAAAATTCTTAAAATCCTGCCCTTCCAGCTGACGCGCTATTTGACCAGGGATCTTACCCGCATTACCGTGACTCCCCTTCAGCCACTTCCCAGAAATATCACGGCGCCCACCCCCTCCCCTCGTAGGGCCGCGAGAGTTTCGAAATTGCGTTGCCGACTTCGAACTGACTAGCTCTCGGTGCGAAAAGAGTGCAGCGGCAGCACTCGGAACGAGATATGCATCGCTCGATGTGTCGTACCCCTGGTCGGCCATCCAGTTGTCGTACTGCGCGCCGTAATCACATCCAGGAGCACCGGGCTCCCCAGCACCTCTACAGTCACTGTCAAATATCCATCCAAAATATTCTGCAGCACGGGGAGCGTTCCCGATCGCGCCATAAAACACCTCTCCAACCCCGTAATAAAATCCCTCCAAAAATGAAGGCACTCCATCATTTCTACGGATTTCCTTACGCTGCGCACCTCCACTATGCGTCCCACCACTGCTCTTACTGCTACCACCACCGCCACCACCAATACCGAAATTACTATTGCTTATATGGCTGCTGCGGCTGTCGTAACTGTGGTTGTCGAAGTCGCCTACCGGAACCCTCAAACCTGTGGGGTCACTGGATGTGACCGGGGTGTTGTTGGCGTAGCTGTAGCCGTTGAGGGACTGGTGCTGGTCGAGCGACAGGACGGGGTCGACGCTGATGAACTGGCCGATGCCGGGGTCGTATTCGCGGGCGCCGATGTGGGTGAGGCCGGTGGTGTTGTCGGCGGGCTTGCCGAGGAACGCCTTGTCGTCGGGCCAGGTGGTGGGGTTCGTGCCTCGGGGGGCGCCGAAGGGGGTGCTGTAGCGCTTTGTGACCTCCTGAGTGGTGGCATCCGTGGCGATGCTGCTGGTGCCGTGGTGGTCTGCTGCGAGGAAGCTGAGCTTGCTGCCAGCGGTACCGAGCGTCGCGGTGCGGACCGCGATGGTCTGACCTGCGGCGCTGTAGTAGCGGGTGCCGGACACCGTCTTCGTCGTGCCCTTGGTGGTGAGGCGCACCTCTGTGGCGCCGAGGTACAGGACCGTGTCGCCGTCTCCGGTCGCGCGACGGATGAGGAGTTCGCCGTCGGCGTCGTAGAGGTAGGTGGTGCCGAGAGCGGGTTTGGTGCCGGCCGCTGGTTCGGTGGTGGAGGCGAGTTCGCCTTCGGTGTTCCAGGTCAGGGTCTGGGCGGCTTGGGTGCCGGGGCGGCCCGTCGTATTGCCTGCCTTGTCATATATGTACGAGGCAGTCCGGGCACCTGTCGTCTTGACGAGTGGGTGAGGCTGTCCGTTCGATGTCTTGTATTCGTAGGAGGTGGTGGCGTCCCCAGCACCTGTGTGAGCGGTCTCGGTTTCGCGTTGGCCGGAGTCGTTGTAGGTGTAGCTGGTCCAGTACGGGGCGGCGCCGTCGAGGTTGGCGGTGGTGCGGCCACTCGTCGCGCAGTCGGAGGTCTTGGGGGTCCAGGCTTCGGTCAGACGACGGTTGGTGTCGTACGCGAAACACTGGTTGTCGGCCTTGGCCGTGCCACCGAGAGTGGTGGGGTCGAAGATGGACTGGACATTGCCTGCGTCGTCCTGGGTGAAGTTGAGGTCCTGCAGCATGTACGGATGGGTCTGGTCCGTGACGGAGCTGCGGGTGAGCCGGCCGGTGCCCGGCTCGTATTTGTTGGTGATGTAGGTGTTCTTGGCACCAGCGCCCAGGGCGAGTTGCTCGACCTGACCGATGGCCGAGTAGGTGACGCCGAGGAGATACGTGGTGGTGCCGGAAAGCTCTGTGGTCAGACCCGCGGAGTTGTACTTCGGCTGGACGGTCTCCGTGGGCAGCCCGGCGACTCCTGGCTCCTTGGTGTTGTTGATCGTGCCGTCGAGCCGGTAGTCCGTGCTGAGGGTGGTCGTGGCCGGGACCGCTCCGGAGGTGACCAGTGGATCATCAGTCGGCAACGCGATGTCGGTGCTGGTCACCCGTCCGAGAGTGTCGTAGGCCGTGATCCTCTTGGTGTACGCCTTGCCGGTAGTGCCCCCGACATACCGGGTGGATGCGTCGGGCCGGCCCTTGAGGAGGCTGTCGTAGCTCCAGTGGGCAAGTTTGTCGGCATCCGTCTTCGCGGTCTGCCAAAGGTCCGTCTTGCGGCCGAGTTCGTCGTAGCCGTACAGCAGTTTCGCGTTGCGTGCATCGGTGGTGGACTCGATCTGGTCGAGTTCGGTGTACTCCGTTGTGGTCGTACCCTTGTCCGGATCGGTCAAGACGCTCTGGCGGCCGAACAGGTCGTACTCGTAGGTCCACTTCGCGCCGTCGATACCGGTGACCTGCGACTGCTTGCCGTCGCGTGTGTACTCGTGCTTCACCCGGGTGTAGGCGGTGCCCGTCATGGCGCCGTAGTCGGTGTCGTTCGGCCGGCTGCCGGCGTAGGTGCGGGTCTCGGCTGTGCGGCCGAGCGCGTCGGTGATGACGCGGGTGGCATTGCCGCCGTCGACGGCTGTGGTGGCCGTCGAGTCACCGGTGTAGCTGGTGGTGGTCGACCACCGGTCTTCGCCGAACACCGTGAACGTGGTCGTCGTCGGACGCGCCGCGGCATCGTACGTCGTCCGGGTCAGGGCCGGGGTGTGGGCGTAGGAGGCCCGGGCGTACTCCCCGTTCGGTGCCTTCAGGTTGTCGTAGATGTCCGCGTAGGTCTCGTAGGCGAGGCCGCGTGAGTCGTACCGGGTATCGGTGAGGACGCGGCCGCCGAGGGGTGATTCGGTCTGAGTCTGAAGGGGCCGCAGGAGGGCGTCGGTGATGGCGTAACTGGTCTGGTAGCTCTTGCCGTCCGCCTTGAGCGTGGAGACCGAGGTCCACGGCTGGCTGCCGCGGGCGAAGTTGTAGGCGTACGTGGCTGTCGGGGTGTCGATGCCCTTGGTGCGGTTGGGGGCCCAGGTGTCCGTGACACGGCCGAGGGCGTCGTAGGCGTTCTCGGTCTTCTTGAGGTTGGCGTCGAGAGTACTGGTGACCGAACCACGCGCCGGATCGACGTAGGTGTATGTCTTGTGGATCTGCCCGTTCGAGGTGAGCTTGGGCGCGGCGACGATGGTGGATGTGAGCGGTCCGACAGCAGCGGGATAGTACGTCGTGGTGGTGGTATTGCCCTTGGCGTCGGTGATGCCGAGGGGACGCCCGAGGGCATCGAACGTGGTCCTGGTGGCCGTCTGCCAGCCGCCGCTGAGGACGGGAGTGCGGTCACTCGTGCCCGCCGCCGCCGGGTAGGCCTGGGCCCTGCCGGTCCAGGTGGCGAGGCCACGGGTCGGTGTCTGGGAGGCGGACCAGCCAGTGGCGGTTGCGTTGTCGTAGACGGCGGCGGTGTCGGAGAGCACATCGCCACGCTTCTTGGAGTCCGGCGGAAGATTCAGCTTGTCGTCGGTGATGGCGGTGCCGGTGGAGTCCAGGCATGCGGACGCCACGGTCCGGGTGCGGGAGACAAGGTTGGTGATGCCCTTGTCGGGGTTGCGGGCGTACCAGGTGCGGGTACAGGTCTCGTCCCCGCTCTTCGCCATGTCTCCCATGGCATCGGTCTGGGTGACCACGCCGTAGGCGCTGTCGTACGTGTAGGCGGTAGAGGTTCGGCGCCAGGTGCTGGTGACCGGCAGATAGGTGCTTTCGTAGCTGCGGGCGGTACGAGTGAAGAATGCCTTGGTGTTGGCGTAGGAACGCTGCTGGCTGGCGGTCTCCTTGGCCCAGATGTCGTGGAACTTGACGGAGACGGGCTGCTCGCCGTTGTACGTGAGTTCCTCTCGCAGGAACCCCGCGTACTGGTCGTGGTCGGTGACGTCCGGTGCGTCCAGGCCGGCTACGTCGATGCCCGGAACGACGACGTTACGAGTGGTTCCGTCCGCGCGTTTGTCACCGTGCATGCCCTGCGCATAGAGACGGACAGTCTTGGACCGGGGGTGGTCGGTGTCTCCCGTGTAGGTGGTGACGGTGCGGTAGCCGCGCCAGCTGGACCAGGTGCGCTCGTCCTCGGGTGTGAAGGGGTCCTTGTTGTAGTGCCAGCCGGGACTCTCGTATGTGTAGGAGTTCTCGACCGCCGGGTTCTGGCCGGCCGGGTCGGACGTGGAGACTGCGACGACGTTGTACTTGTGGAACCAGTCGAGCTTCGGGTCGCCTCCGTTGATGGGCCAGTACACCGGATAGCAGGACAGGTTGTTGTCGTCCTCGGCCTTGGGCATCCTGCTGCCGCGGACGCACTGCGGATCCGAGAGCGTGACAGTGGTGATGGCGCCTGTCTCGGTGGTGATGGTGTTGATACGGGGACGGGTCAGCGGAAGGATGTCGTCGCCGTCCGAGTCCACGCGGTTGGGCCGCATGTGGTAGCCGAATTCCACCGGCGGCACGGTGATGGTGCCACCGTTCTTACCGGTGCGCTGGAGGGATTTGAGAGTCAGCGTCTTGTCGGAGGGGTTGCCGATGTCCGCGCCGTCGAGGAACTGGTAGGTCATGGCGTAGCTGTCGACCGGCTTGTAGGCGTCGGGCTCGGCAGCCGTGGACCAGACGCTGGTGTTGATGCCGGTGAGCATCTTGCGGGTGAAGAACGTCGGCCCGGTGGGCAGGCAGTCGGTCTCACCGGCCGCGCAGATGGCGTCGAAGGGCACATCGGGCCAGTTCTTCGCGGTGTCCTCGGTCAACGAGGAGCAGTCCGCGGCAGTGCAGCGTTCCTTGTATGTGAATTCGATCCTGCCGGAGGCGTTGCCGGTGAACAGGGCATCGGAGCGCTGTCCGTACTTGATCTCATCGAGGTATCCGCCGCGGGTGTAGGCGGCGAGCTTCGTCTTGTCACCGTTCTTGGCATAGTGGTTGGTCTCCGCCTTGTACCAGTAGGTGGAGGCGTTGCCATGAACGTCGGTGACCAGGTCGAGGTTCCAGCGCCATGCCTGCGTCTTGGCGCGGCCGGAGAAGCTGGTGGCGGAGGAGTATCCGGGTTCTCCGGAATCGTCGCCGAAGACCGGGACGGTCCAGACCGAATTGGTGCGCTCGGTGCCGGCCCCTGGAAGCTTGTTCAGGCCGAAGGTGTAGGTGGTGCCATCCCCTGTGATGACCTTCCAGTACTCCCCCTTCCCGTCCCCTTTGCCGCTGACGATGTCGTCGCCGTCGTCACCGTTGTCGGCGCCGGTCTCGTGAACGACCTGGGAGGCATCGTCGTTCTTCAGACGCCAGACGCCCTTCGCGTCGTCCTTGACGAGTTCGGTTGCCTTGCCGTTGAGGACAAGAGAAGCGTTCTCGTACTTCCAGCACTGGTCCGACTTGTCGTCCTGGCCGTCGTCGTCGCAGGTGCCGTACTTGCGCTCGATGTAGGAGGAGGTGAGGTCGAATCCTTCACCGAGCATGGACCCCTGATTGTTGGTGTTCGCGGTACGGCCGTCGACGCTGCCGGAGTCGTAGGACAGCGAGAACGACGGGGCTCCGCCTGCCGCGGCGGGCGGCACAGTGATCGGGTAGGACCAGGTGAACGCCCCGGATGAACCGCCCGCTTCCCAACTGGAGGACGCATCGAGCGGGGTCGCCTTGTAGTCGCCGTTACCGGAAGCCGGAGTGGCGGCAGTCGCCGTCACGGCGAACACGCCCGCGTCGGGCTTGCCGCTCTTCGTCAACGACATGCGGGGCAAGGCAGCTTGTGCTGTGACAGTCTGTTGCGTGGCGTTGTTCCGGGAAAGTACGGGTGTCTGGGTACGACACTCGGGCTTCTGCGGGGTGGTGAGTGCGCAGGCGGGCAGGGTGACGAGCCCGAGGCGGGCACCCCAGTCGCCTCCGATCGCATCGGCGAAGGTCGAGTAGTCGACAGTGATCCCGGCACGACCCGGGTTCTCGGCGGCAGCGGTGAACACAACACCGGTGACGCCCACGCTGCGGGACGCCTTCTGGTCGAGCACGCTCACCGTGGCCGTGCCCCTGGCCACTGCGGTTGCGCTTCCGTCGGGCGCTGCGGCCCTCATCCGGCCGGGCGCGATAACGGCGAACGGAAACGTACCGGCATCAGCGGATATCTTCTGCGTGTTCTGCGAGGCCTTCGGCCAGTGGGTCGCACGCTCGCTGCGTGCCCGCGTTGCCTGCTTTTCGTTGGTGGCCTTGTTCTTCGCCGCTCGGTCACGCGCCGCTTTCGCCCCGAGCGCGGAGACGGTCTTGACCTTGCTCACACGCGGTGCGGGAACATCCGGCCGTCCCAGTGGCTCCGAAGCCGCGGCCAGCGGTGTGAGGCCGACCGGTACCGACAGGGCAAGGACCAACGCTCCGATCACAGGGATACGGGTTCTCGGGGCCCCGGAGGCGGAACAGGGCCGGCCACCGAGCTTCAGGAACGCGAAAAGGTTTCGTGATATGTCGGACACGTCTTCTCTCCAGGGGCGGCTTCCCCTTTCGCAGGAAGGGGAAGCGGTGTGGCAGAGCAGGGGGTGAAGCCGGCACGGACGGGCCGAGAGGCCGTTGGTCCCGCTCCCTGTCCGGCGAGAGGCAGCGGGACGCGTGGGTCAGGTACCGACGACTTCGGAGACCTGGTCGCTGTCGCTCAGGGCACCGGACCAGAGACGGATGTCGCCGATCCGACCGGGCAGATAGTTGCCCCAAGCCCCGAGATATCCCTTGCCGACCGAGAACTCACCAGTGCCAACACTTGCGGTGTACGCCACGGCGTCACTCTGAAGATCGGAGGTGAGGTACAGCTGGATGGTGCCTTCCTGAGCGTTGTACACGCCGGTGAGCCGGGTCTCGGTATCCAGCACCGCGTCGTCCGTGCTTTCCACGGATGCTCCAGTGCCCTCTGCGGTCAGACGGCCGAAGTGCCACCGGCCGACGGGAACAGGCGTGGTCTTGATGTTGCCGCTCTCATCGAGCACGGGATCACCGTTCTCGTCGTACTGCGGTTCCTGGCCCGTTCCGGTCTTCTCGAACCACAAGCTCCATGACGACCCGGTGGCCGTGCGCTGGCCGAGGATCTGCGCTTTGTAGCCGTTGGGCTTCGTCAACATCTTGGCGGCGTCCACCACCGCCTGCGTGGTCACGGTGAAGGATCCCGAGTCATCGACCAGGGGGCCGGGGGCTGATCCGGCGCCCGTGGTGCCATCGAGTACCAGTTCGTCGTCGACCACTGAGGCTCCCGCAGAGAGGGTCAGGTCGCCGCTGTAGCCGGACAGGGTGTCGATCAGAGAGGTGCCTTGTGCTCCGGCCGGATTCCACGCGGCGACGAGCTCGGCCGAGGGCTTGCCGTAGGCATCGAACAGGGAGCTCTCCTCTGTCACCTGCATGTCGGTCAGCGACTCCTGCCAGACGGCTACTTCGTCGATGACACCGGGAAAGTAGTCCGTATATGTGCCCGACCAGTGCGCGCGGCCGATCTGCACGGGCCCGTTGGCGGCCCATGGAGTCGTAAAGGATGTCGTTCCCTGAAGCCGACCATTCACGTAGAGGCTGATCGTGTTGTCGACCGCATTGAAGACTCCAGCCAGATGTGTCCAGACATTCGGCACAGCCGGGTTCTTGGAGTCGACTTTCTGGTATGTCCACGTTCCGTCAGCAGGGGCGTCCGCGCTGGCCTCGCGGAAGAACCACTTCTGGGAGGCGTGGTCGTATCCCAATGTGAACGGGCTGCGGTTGACACCGTTTTGGCCCGCGATCACGGCGTTACGGGTCGGCGTGTCCATCCGGACCCACGCGGCCACTGTGTAGGAGGCACGTGTGTCGAGAACCGGGCCGGCAGTAGTCGCGTAAGCACTGCTGCCGTTCATCTTGAGTCCGTAGTCGGTGCGCTTGACCGCCGGGGACGTGTCCGTCACCGGGGTTACGGTGATCTCACCGCGACGTCCCTTGTCGGTTCGAACGGCGTCGCCGACCAGCGCGGCATTGTCCTGAAGTGCCGGGTCCGTGGTGGACGTGTCGACCGCGTCGCCGGACGCTTCGGCGAAGTCCCAGCGGCCCACGGGCCCGTCGCCCTCCTTGACGAGGAATTCGACGGCGTTGGCGGCGCCGGGACCGTAGTCGTCCTTCGCTTCCACCTGCAGGGTCATCGTGCCCGATGTCGGCGGCACCGGCGCGATCGTCGTAGTGGCTCCCGCCTTGTACGCGGACCAGCCCGAATCGAAGGTCCCGCTGGAGAGCCTGTAGCGGTATCCGGTGTTCACATCGCCCGTCGCCGGGCCAAGAGTGAACGAGCCGGGCTTGCCCGGCTTGCCGTGCGGCACGCAGTCGTTGGCCGTGCAGGGCGTGTAGGAGTCCGCGTCGACGTGGTTGAACGTGATTGTCGGGGGCTTGGGTGCCTTGCTGTCGACCTTGAAGTAGCACCATCCCGTAGTGGAGGCGTTGGAGGGGCCGGCAAGCCGGTCCGATCCGTAGTACGACCGGGTCCACGCGCGCATCCGTAGGAGTGTGTTCTCCGGCAGCGTCGGGGCCGTCGCCGTGACCTTCACGTTGTCGCCGACGTATCCCGTACTCGGCCTCTCCATCTCACTCATGGCGTTGGCCCAGGTGCCGTCAGGCTGCTTCTTGTCGACATCCATGGCGATCCGCAGCCGGGCACCGGACTCTCCTCCGGCCTCGGTCTGGGGAGTGGCGGTGAGGTCCGGGGTCGGGTCGGTGACAATCGCCGGCGCCGTCTCGACGGTCGTGCAGGACTGTCCCTTGCCGACGACCAGGCCGATATTGGTGGGCTTGGCGGGCTTGCCGACGTATTCGACGCTCAAGACGGCGTCGTCGTCGAACCGCTTCCAAGAAATGGTGTCGGATTCACTCTTCGCCATCAGCATCAACGTCAGGCGGGAGATCTTGCCCGAAGCGAAGTTCCGTACGGTCGGGGTCAGATTCTCATCCGTCTCCGCTGGATTGTCATGAAACTCGATGGGGGCACGAGGCTGTGAAGGACTGCAATTACTACCCCGGCCGGCCGATACGTTGCGATCCCCCATCTGGTCCAGCTTCGCAGGGCCCGGCCACTTCGACGACGACGAGATATTGTTCGTCCGCTCCAGGTCGACCCACCTCGCATCGCACGAGAACGACCACGTCTCGGTGACCCGGAACCTGGCATCCAGAACGTGCTTCCCCTTCAGTTTCCCAGGGTCGAACTCGAAGTACATTCGGTTGACGTAGCCGTTCCCGCAGTAGTAGGTGACTCCACCGATCACTGCGGACCCGCACTTGCCGACGCTCATTCCGTTGTCGCCACCGGAAAAGTTCCAAAAAACATCGCCATCGGAAGAGAGAACGGTGCGTTCCGACTCGCTCAACTCCACCGACGGGTCGATGTAGATCGGAAAGTCACTCGCTTGGGAGGATGACAACAAGTCCGCATCCGGCTTGACCGTCACCGATCCGTCGGCCACCTCCAAGTCCAGAACCGAAGAGGCGTCACCGTTGCCGGGACCGGCCAACGGGTCCCCCTCACCATCAGGGCCCGCTGCCACCGGGGGCTCCATGGCACCGGTCTGCTCGGAATCGGCGAGATAGAGGGAGCGCTGAGCGGCAGGCGTGCCCTCACTCGACCCCGCGGAGTTCCACATCCGCGCTGCGGGCGAACGGAATACCGGCCGCCCGTTGCCGTCCAGCGCATCGACACCTCCGCCGACACTGGGCCGTACCGTCAAGCCCCTTGCCGCTAGGCGGTACTCGATGGCGTCCAGCGCCGGATTCGCCGCAGCGTCGGGCGTCTTCACCTCCAGCACCTGACGAAAGCCCTCCACCGTCGCGGTGAGGATGAGATTCACGTCAGGCAACACGTTCTCGTAGATCGCGCGTTCGCCATCAAGGCGGGGAGTGGGCAGGTCTCCGGGCCACCCCAACGAAACCGACTCCTCGCCATCTGCGATGGTGACCAGGTCCTCACCGGCACCACCTGACGAGAACGCCAGGTCAACTACCGCGGCTTTCGGCCCAACGGATCCGTCAGGCTTCTTCGCGAGAGTCGCATCAGGCTCTGCCCAGCCACCGCCCTCTGCAGCGACACGCACCGGCACAATCGACTTCTCCAACGTGAAGGTCACCCCGTCGGGGTTCGCGAACACGGTCTCCCGCTCGGTGCGCTCCTCCACAACTTCTACACGTTCACCTGACTCGGCGGCAGCTGCCGAAGCTCTCGCCTCCGGCGAGGCCGACTTCCCCACCAGTGCGCCGATGGGCGCAGGGGCGGCGGCTGCCTGCCCGGTCAGGGCGGTAATCGAGCCTGCCACCGCAGCCGCAACGGCCAGTGCACACACACCGTTACGCGCTCCACGCCATACCCCACCAGCCACAGAACCCGCCCCCATTGCGCACATGGCTTCCACGAAGTCGGCCAAATATCAGCCCGGGAGTCGACGCGGTCAAGTGTGATCCACGACACCAAAGCAATGCATTGCTGTAGCGAAGAAGCTGCGACTTGGATCAATACTCACCAATCCCCCCACATGGTGGAGACAGGGCATAAGTTACCGAAGACCGATGAACACCAGGCGAGAGAGGTGTAATGAGCAGCCATGAGGGCACAGCCTTCATCGAACTCGCTACGTTGCACCGCGTGGCGTTCCTCAATGTGAATCATTTTTTTCCTCCACGCCGGTACCGGCTTGGCTGCTCGTGAGGCCCCATCCGGAACGTCAATCACTGCGATGCCATCTGTCAATTGACCGCTGGCGTCCCGCGTTGGGCCGAGCACAGCGGCGCAACTCTGTGTAACCGTAGATTTCAAGCCGGACGTAATTCAGCCACCCCGATCCGCATCACTCGGTTCGACGCCTTTCCGCCGCTGCGACGATGGTGCACATGTGACTGCTGTCCTGAAGGCCGGCAGCTCTGAACACTCCGCCAGAGGACTGTTATCAGCACCGGAACGCGGCTACGGGCCGATCGAGTCGATCTTCTCGACGGTGAAACTCCGGACCAAGGTCACCCGCGACGCCGGCAGCCCGGCCGCCGCCCTCGCCATGGGCGACATTCCGGGGTTGACCGCCCCGCCGGTGACCAGGACAGTGGTGCGCACTTGCGGACACCGCCGGGCCCCACCCCGTACGACCGGCTACGCCCGCACCCCCACACGTCTCGGGAGTCCTCTCGTGATCTCACGCAGAACGTTCCTGACCTACGGCGCCGCGGCCTCCGCGACGGCTCTCGCCTCTCCCCTCTGGGCCGGCGCACTCGGGTCGAGTGCCTTCGCCACGGCTCCGGCGACCTGTGAACTTGCCCTGGAGAACCGGTCGTTGCGCGGCAGGGTCAACGCCTACGTCACCGGGCACGAGCAGGGAACCGGCCGCTGGGTGCTGCTGCGGGCCGACGGGAGTGTCTACCGGCCCGACTCACCCGCCGCCCCGCAGACGCCGTTGCCCGTCGACTGCGCGATCCCGTTGAACGCGGCGGGCGGGCCGCCCGCCGTGCTGACGCTGCCGCAGATGTACGGCTCGCGCGTGTACTTCGTGCGGGACGACACGTTGGACTTCTTCCTCAACCCCGGCCCGGCCCTGGTCGAACCGGCGTTCGCGACGCCCACCGACCCCAACTACGGGCGCACCTGGTCCTTCTGCGAGTTCACATTCAACCCACAGCAGCTGTACGCGAACATCAGCTACGTCGACCTGGTCACCGCGCTGCCCATCGGCCTGACCCTGGAGGGCGATGCCACCCACACCGTGGCCCCGCTCCCGGACGGCGCGGTCGAGCGGATCGCGGACGGGCTCGCCGCCCAGGCCGCCGTCGACGGGCAGCCCTGGGACAAGCTGGTGATCCGGGACGCGGGCGGCGGGGTGCTGCGGGTGATCTCGCCGCAGAACCTCATGGCCCCGTTCTTCGACCGGCCGGACGAGATGCCGTTCCGGGACGCGTTCACGGCGTACATCGACCAGGTCTGGGAGAAGTACCGCTCCACCGACCTGCGGATCGACCTCCAGGGCGGCCGGGGCGTCCGGACCGGCCGGGTCACCGGTGACGTCCTGACGTTCGACGGCGGGCACGCCTTCACCAAACCGGTCTCCAGGGACGTCTTCACCTGCGACCACGGGCCGTTCGCCAACGACCCGGGCGCCCCGGACGACAAGAAGGCGCTGCTGGCCCGGCTCGCGGCCGGGTTCAACCGTTCCCTCATGCTCACCCACCCCGACCAGCCCAACGGCATCCCTGCGGCGGACTGCTACCAGGGCCCCGTCGCGAACCACTGGGCGCGCGTCGTCCACGCCAACAGTCCGATCGGCTACGCCTTCCCCTACGACGACGTGCGCCCCGACGGCGAACCCGACGTCTCGGGCGCCGCGAACGACGGCAATCCGCGCCGCTTCACGGTGAGCGTGGGGGCCTGAGACTCCCCGCACTTCGACCGGAGCGCCGCCGTCAGGTGCTCGTGAGGACGACGAGCTGCCGGGTCGCCCGTGTCATCGCCACATAGCGGTCCACCGCTCCTTCGATTCCCTCACCGAACGCCTCCGGGTCGACGAGGACGACCAGGTCGAACTCCAGCCCCTTCGACAGCTCCGGGGTCAGCGACCGGACGCGGGGCAGCGACCTGACGTGGGGCGTCGGCCGAAAGGCGGGATCGCCGATGACGCAGGCGATTCCGTCGGCGTGCTCCGCGAGCCAGGCGTCGAGGACGGTGTGCAGGTCCGAGACCGGTCCGTGGACGACGGGGACGCCGCCGCTGCGGATGGAGGTCGGCACGTTGGCGTCGGGGAGCGCGGCCCGGATGACCGGCTCGGCCTGCGCCATGATCTCCTTCGGTGTCCGGTAGTTGATGCTCAGGGACGCCAGGTCGATCCGGTCGAACCCGACGCGCTCCAGCCGTTCTGGCCACGACTCCGTGAACCCGTGCCTGGCCTGGGCGCGGTCCCCGACGATGGTGAAACTCCGGGACGGGCAGCGCAGCAGCAGCATCTGCCATTCGGCGTCGGTCAGTTCCTGCGCCTCGTCCACGACGACGTGCGCGAACGGACCGGCGAGCGGGTCGGGTTCGGTGCCGGACGGGACGGTCCCGTAGGCCAGGGTGTCCCGCATGTCCTGGCCGTGCAGCATCGTCACCGCGCCCTCGCCGTCGTCGTCGGCCTGGAGGATGGTGTCGATCACCCTGGCCATGTGCTCGCGCTCGGCGGCGAGAGCGGCTTTGTGCCGTTGCCCCCGCCGCGACGCCTCCGGGTCGCCGAGCCGCTGCCGTGCCGCGTCCAGGAACGGCAGGTCGGACGCCGTCCAGGCCCGCGCGTCCGCGCGCTGCAACAGCCGGACCTCGTCCGGGGCGAGCCAGGGGGCGCACATCCTCAGGTAGGCGGGTACGGACCACAGATCCGCGACGAGGTCGGCCGCTTCGAGTAGCGGCCACGCGCGGTCGAAGGCCGTGAGCAGTTCCCTGTTCCGCAGCAGCGACGTGCGGAGCAGTTGCTCCGGTGTGTCGCCCTCGTGCTTGTCCAGCAGGATCGTGAGCAGTTCCTCCCAGACCTGGTCGCGCGCCTCGTTGTGCGGAGTACCGGGTTCGGCCGCTTCGAACGCCGCTGCCCAGTCGACGGCGGTCAGGGGGATGTCGGACCAGTGGGTGGTGACCGTCATCGTCTCGGTGGGCGGCTCCTCGTAGAACCGGACGGCCGCCTCGATCGCCTTCACCAGGTCCGCGGACGACTTCAGGCGGGCCACCTCCGGGTCGGTCTCGGTCCCTGCCTCGGCTCCCTCGGCGACGAGGTCCCGCAGGGTGCAGGTCCGTACGCCCTCCTCCCCGAGGCTGGGCAGGACGTCGGAGACGTAGCCCAGGTAGGGCTGGTGCGGGCCGACGAACAGCACCCCGCCCCGGCGGTGACCGAGGCGCGGGTCGGAGTGGAGGAGGTAGGCGGAGCGGTGCAGGGCGACGACGGTCTTCCCCGTCCCCGGACCACCGTCGACGACGAGGGCGCCGCGCGATCCCGCCCGGATGATGGCGTCCTGGTCGGCCTGGATGGTGCCCAGCACGTCCCGCATCCGCGCCGACCGGTTGCCGCCCAGACTCGCGATGAACGCGGACTGGTCGTCGAGCGCGGCGTTCCCCGCGGACCCGTCCGACGTGAACACCTCGTCCCAGTAGTCGCTGATCCGGCCGCCGGTCCAGCGGTACCGGCGGCGGCTCGCCAGTCCCATCGGGTTGCCATGGGTGGCTCCGAAGAACGGCTCGGCCGCCGGGGAACGCCAGTCGACCAGCAGCCTGCGCCCCGAGTCGTCCGTCAGGCCGAGCCGTCCGACGTACACGGGTTCGGCGCCGTCCGCGCCGACCATGCGGCCGAGGCACAGGTCCAGGCCGAAGCGGCGCAGCGTGCGCAGGCGGGCGGTCAGTCGGTGGATCTCCGCGTCGCGGTCCATCGCCTGCCGCCCCAGACCGCCGGGCGCCCTGCGTTCGGCGTCGAGGCGTGCGGACAGCTCGGCGATCAGTTCGTCCAGGCACTGCGCGATGGTCGCGAAGTGCCGCTCGTCGCCGGAGATCAGCGCCGGGTCGGCCTTGGGGGCGAGGCGGTCGGGAAGGTCGAAAGCGCTGGTGGTCAGGGGCTTCATTTCATCAACTCCGTTGTGCGGCGGCTCGGACCGTTTGCGGCCGTGACTCCGGCGTACGGCCGCTCGCGGCTGTGGCGCGCGGGGTCAGGGCGGTCCCGAGCGCGGCGGACAGGGACTCGGTGGTCGGGGCTGGACCGTCGTGTACCGCGCCGATGCCCAGCTCGGCCACCCGGCCGGCGACGTACGGCTGGTCGGCTCCCTGCGGTACGACGACCGGGGGCGCACCGGCCCAGGTGGCCGTGGTCGTGGTGCCCGCGCCGCACCTCCGCGCCCCGTTCCCGCAGCCGCACCGTCAGTCCCAGCAGCGGCTCGACGCCCCCGCGCGAGTCGAAGGCCGACAACAACACACGCACCCGCATTCCGTGCTCCCATTTCCGCAGAACCCGACCCAGGGCGGAGATTGTGCGGCACGTTGGGGGCCTTGCCGCAAGGCCCCCAGTGCGCTATACGTTGAGAGTGGCAAGGAGCGGGTGCTTCCCCTTGGCCACCCTCGTGCGAACCTCGACCGCCCTGCCGGTCCAGTGGTTCCGCGCCAACTCCCCTCACACACCGAAGCGTTCGATCAACGTCCTGAGCGTTTCGAAGGCGGGTTTCGGGGCGTAGTCGTCGGTGGCGACCGAAGCGGTGGAACAACCCCGGATTCCCACTGTCGGCGTCGCGCAGTCCGGACCTTCGGATTCCCGAACGCCGAGTGCTCGGATCTCCGCCCCTCGACAAAAGGATGTCGACCCCCGGCATGGAGCCGCTGGGGGCCGACGTCACGCGCGCTGTGCGCGTGTGGTGTGCTGCGCTGCCGTACGGTCAGCAGCCGCCGCAGTTGTAGTACGTGACGTCCCAGTGGTTGCCCTCGTCGGCGTAGATGTTGCCGGAGCCCGCCTTGTACTGCGGGGCTCCGTCACCGCGCACCCCTATGTAGGTGAAGGTGTTCTTGACGTAGTTCGTCAGGCAGGTCGACTTGGCGAAGTCGAGCTTGTAGCCGTTCCAGTGCGAGTACGTGCCGCCGGCGTGCCCGGTCTCGGTGCCGCCGGTGATGTTCAGCGCGCAGCCCGTGGCGCTCTTGAGGGTCTGGGCGCCCTGGGCGGTGGCCAGGTTGAGCTGGTCGAACGAGGTGCAGGTGGAGACGTTGCGGTTGGAGCAGCCGCCGGAGGACGACCACGTGATCCCGGAGGAGCTGAATCGGGCGGTGGCCTGGGAGTGGGTGAGCTTGGTGACGGCGTGCGCCTGGGTGGCACCGCCGCCGAGGACACCGATGCCGGGTGCGAAGAGGACGCCCAGGACGAGGGCGAAGGCGGTCAGGACGGGGCGCAGTGTCATACGGGACACCATGGGGGACTCCTCCTGGTCATGACAAAACAAGGGGCAGGGAGATGGTGCCCGACTTCTACGCGCGTCGCCAGGGGGCGGCAGGAGCGGGCCGGCCGGATCACCGCGTCCGATCCGGCACTCACACCAAGACGCATGTTGAAGCTTGAACAAGATAGCGGTACAGTCATCCTCGTTGAAGGTTAAACAACACCTCGCCGCTCGCTCACGTCCCCGAGGAGAAGTCATGGCCATGTTCAGCCGCAAGAAGAACGACACCCCGTCCGCCGCCACCGCCCCCGACGTGGACCCGGCCCTGGCCGCCCTGACCGGCGAGTACACGATCGACCCGACCCACAGCAGCATCGGCTTCACCGTGCGGCACGCCATGGTCACCAACGTGCGCGGCACCTTCGGCGCGTACGAGGGCAAGCTGGACCTCAACGGTCACCACCCCGCGCACTCCTCCGCCGCGATCGACGTCAAGATCGCCAGCATCGACACCGGCATCGCCGACCGCGACGGCCACCTGGTGAGCGGCGACTTCTTCGACGTCGAGACGTTCCCGCTCATGACGTTCCGCTCCACGCACGCCGAGCATCTGGGCGGCGACACGTACCGCATCACCGGCGACCTCACGATCAAGGACGTCACGCGTCCGCTCGCCATCGACCTGCAGTTCAACGGCTCCGCCATCGATGTCTACGGCAACGAGCGCGTCGGTTTCGAGGGCAGCGCCGACATCCTGCGCTCCGACTGGGGCCTGACCTGGAACGCGGCGCTGGAGACCGGTGGCGTGATGGTCAGCGACAAGGTCAAGCTCACCTTCGACATCTCCGCGATCAAGAACGCCCCCCAGGGCTGACGCCCGGTCACACGCGTCCCGGCCCGTCACCGGCATCCCGCCGACCGCCGCCCCCGTCGCTCCCACTGCTCCCGCCGGTACCTTCGTGCTCGGCCCCGATGTCGGTGGCGGTGTCGGTGCCGTCCCCGGGCCGTTCCCCCGCCGACTGCCCGGCCTGCTCCCCGACCGTCTGCTCCGACCAGATCACCTTGCCCGTCTCGGTGTAGCGCGTGCCCCAGCGTTCGGCGATCTGGGCGACGAGGAACAGGCCACGGCCGCCCTCGTCGGTCGTCGCCGCGTAACGCAGGTGCGGTGAGGTGTTGCTGGTGTCGGACACCTCACAGATCAGGCTGCGGTCGTGCAACAGCCGCACCTCGATCGGTCCGGTGCCGTAGCGCACGGCGTTGGTGACGAGTTCGCTCAGGATCAGTTCGGTGGTGAACGCCTCCTCGTCCAGGCCCCGGTCGGCGAGCCATTCGGCGACGTTCCTGCGGACTCCGGCCACGGCCGCCGGATCGGTGGCCACGTCCCACTGCGCGACCTGGTCGGGATCGAGGACGCGGGTGCGGGCCACGAGCAGCACGACATCGTCGGTCGGCGGGTCGGGCAGCATCGCCTCGAGCACGTCGTCGCAGGTCTCCCCCGGTGTGCGGTCGCGGCCGACGAGCGTGTCGCGCAGCAGCTCCAGCCCGGCGTCGATGTCCCGGCCGCGGTGCTCGACGAGACCGTCGGTGAAGAAGACCAGCCGGCTGCCCTCCGGCACATGGAACTCGGTCGCCTCGAACGGCATCCCGCCGATGCCGAGGGGCAGACCCGCCGGGCCCTGGGGGAACTCGACGGTGCCGTCGGGAAGGACCAGCGCGGGACCGGGGTGCCCGGCTCGGGCCACCGAGCAGTTCCCCGACACGGCGTCGTAGATCGCGTACAGGCAGGTCGCGCCGCTGATCTCGGCACCGCGGTCGTCGGCCGCCTCGACCAGGTCGATCCGGCTGACGACCTCGTCCAGGTGTCCGAGGAGTTCGTCGGGGGCCAGGTCCAGGGCGGAGAAGTTGTGGATGCTGGTCCGCAGCCGCCCCATGGTGGCGGCGGCGTGCAGACCGTGTCCGACCACGTCGCCCACGATCAGCGCGACCCGGGAACCGGGCAGCGGGATCACGTCGAACCAGTCGCCGCCCACCTCGGCCCGCGCCGGCAGATAGCGGTGGGCGATCTCCAGGGCGTTCTGCTCGGGCAGGCCGCGCGGCAGCAGGCTGCGCTGCAGCGCCACCGCCATCTCGTGTTCACGGGTGTACCGACGGGCGTTGTCCACGTTGACCGCCGCCCGGGCGACCAGTTCCTCGGCGAAGGACTGGTCGTCGTCGTCGAACGGTTCGGAGTCGCTGAACCGCCAGAAGTTCGCCAGGCCCAGGATGACGCCGCGCGCGTGCAGCGGCACGGAGAGGACCGCCCGGAACCCGAACCGACGAAGGTTCTCGGCCCGTTCGGGATTCCAGTTCCGCCACCCCAGCCGGGAGATCACCTCGGGCCCCAGCCCGGATTCCGCGATGTCCACCCGCACGGCCGCGGTCCTGCTGGGGAGCAGGCCGACCAGGTGGCCTACCGGGTACAGGGGCTGGCTCGGGTCCGTGGAAGCGATGGCGGTACGGCGCATGTCCAGCGGGACGACGGCACCGACGGTGGGCCCCTCCCCGGGCGGTGTGGGGTCGGCGAGGTCGACGGTGGTGACGTCGGCGAATCCGGGGGTCGCGACATCGGCCAGCTCCTGGGCCGTCCGGGCCACGTCGAGAGTGGTGCCGATCCGGGTGCCGGCCTCGTAGAGGAGCATCAGCCGTTCCCTGACGAGGGCCGCGCGGCCGGTGACAGCGCTCAGTTCGGTGGTGTCGCGCAGTGTCACCACCGAGCCGGAGAGGCCACCGTCCTCGTCGGTGTGCCGCACGTTGACGGCCAGCAGTCGGTTGCCGCTGCGCAGCACCTGGTCCGTGACGACCTCGCCGCCGATGAGGAGCGCGGTGGCGTCCGGGTCCAGCCCCAGGTCCGTCACTGCTCTGCCCTCCGCGTCCGCAGGCAGGTCGAGGAGCCTGCGCGCCTCGTCGTTCGCCAGGGTGAGCCGCTGGTCGGGGTCGACGATGAGGACACCCTCGCGTACGGCGTGCAGCACCGCGTCGTGGTGTTCGTACATACGGGTCATCTCGGCGGGTTCGAGCCCGTGCGTCTGCCGGCGCAGTCGTCTGCTGAGGAGAGCCGCGCCGATCGTGGTGAGTGCGGCGGCCACCACCGCCGCGGCGGCGCTGAGCGAGAGGGACCGGTCGGCCACGCTGTTCACCGACTTGTCGGTGAGTCCGACGGACACCAGGCCGGCGACCGAGCCGTCCGCGCGGGTGACGGGTACCACCGAGTTGACCGAGGGCCCCTCGCTGCCGCTGAACGTCCGGGTGAAGCCCGGCCCGGTCAACGCCTCCTCGTACGGGCCGATGAGGTGCTTGCCGATCAGCGCGGGATCGGGATGGGTGTAGCGGATGCCCTGGGGGCTTGCCACGACGACGTTGTCGACGTGCGCCTTCTTGCGGACCTCCTCCGCGCGCGGCTGCAGGAGCGCCGTGGGGTTCCTGCTGTCCAGCGCCGCCGCTGTGCCCGGCGAGGAGGCGAACGTCTGGGCCACGCTCAGGGTGCGCATCCGGGCCTCTTGCAGGCTGCCCTGGCGGCCCTGCACCACCAGTGCGACCGCGCCGCCGACGACGAGCAGGAGCACGAGCGCGAGCACGAGGCAGAAGACCTGACCGGCGACCGTGCGCACGCTGAACAGGGAGCGCAGCTCACTGGCCGGGGAGCGATGCGTCATGGCCCGGCCGGGTGGCGCGGGAACTCGGTCCGAACGCCTCTCCTCGTACCGAGGTGGTCGCCGGACGAGGCGTCCCAGTCTCGCCCGGAGTCGCCCGATACCCGACATGGATTCACGCATCGCACCTGCCTGAGAGATCAACGGTCGGCGGCTCAGAATCCGCCGCCATCGAAGCCGCCACCCCCTCCGAAGTCGCCGCCGCCCCCGAAATCTCCGCCGTCGAAGCCGGACGGGTCGAAGTCGGAGCCGGAGAAGTCCCCGCCGTCCCAGCCGCCGCCGGGGCCGAAGTCACCGCCGCCGTACTCCGCGGCGTACGCCGGGCTCGACAGCATGGAGCCGAGCATGGTGCCGACCAGCAGACCGGGGAGCAGTCCGCCGCCGAAGTAGCCGCCCGCCCAGGGGCCGTAGGCGGGGCCCGCCTCCCAGTACGGGCGGCGGCGGCCGTCGTCCGTCTCGACCGTGCGGCTCAGCGGCTCCTCGCCCTCGCGCAGCCGGACCCCGTCCGCCGCGCAGACCGGGACCTCGCGGGCCGTGCCCCCGGAGGGGGACCACCGGACATCGGTGACCGAGGGGCCGTGGCGCGGGTCGAAGAAGCACGGCGGGCGCCGCGCGGGCGGTTCGCGGCCGGTGCGGCGGGCCTCCAGCACGGCGAGGGAGAAGCGGCCGTCCTCCAGCGCGCGCGTCACCGCGCGCACGTCGGAGGGGTGGCGAGCGCGGGCCATGCGGACCTTCGCGGTCTCGTAGGAGTCGAGGGCCCGTTCGTAGTCGGCGCGCATGGCGTCGTCGGCGCCGGGCTCGGCCGGGCGGAAGTCGAGACGCTCCAGGGTTTCGCCGTACGCGGTGATGTCCTCGTCGACGACCACCCGGAGCTTGTCGAGGGCGGCCCGCTCCTCCTCCGCGCGGCGCCCGCGGGTGCGCCGGGCGATCACGTAGGCCATGCCGCCGCCCAGGACCAGGACCGCGCCGAGCACGATCAGTCCGGCGGCGGGCGAGGCGACGCCGCTCGCGGTGGAGCCGCCCCAGGAGGCGGGGGCGGTGCCCCGGGCCTGTTCGACGGCCCGGTCGACGAAGGCGTTCAGCTGGGTCGCGGCGTCGGTGTCCGTCCCGGGAGTCTTCACGGCTGCGGTGAGGTTGTGGACCGCCCGGCTGGACATGACCTGCGGATCGGCGCCCGCGGCGAACCCGTCGCCGAGCCGGACCGCGTAGACGCCGGTGATGCCGGTGTCGGTGCGCAGGGTGGGCAGCAGGGTCCGTTCCGGGAACGCCGCGGTGCGTGGCAGGACCGCCACGAACACGGGTTTGTCGGCGTCCTTGATCTTCCGCGCCAGGGCCGCCGCCCGACTCGGGGAGAGCTGGTCGGCGGCGGCCGGGTCGACGTACACCGGGCTCTTGCGCAGCGCTCGCGCGACGTCCTCGACGGTCGACGCACCGACGGCCGCGGGCGCCCCGGCGATCCTCGTGCCCCCTGAGTCCCCGGGGCCCGGGACCGGTGCCCGGGGGCCCAGGCCCGGGGCACCCGGGACTGCCGGGCCATGCGCCGTGGCGGGCGGGGCGGCCCGGACGACGGGGGCGGTCGTGGCGGCGGGGATGGCCGTGGCGGCAGGCGGGACGGCCCGGGCGTGCGCCGGCGCGGGCAGGGCCGACGACAGCATCAGCAGGAGCAACCCCGCCAGCCAGATCAGGAACGTCCTGTTCCGCATACTTCGACGCTAACCCGGACGGGCGAACCGTGCTCCGCCGCACGCCGCCCCGCGCCGGGCCGCCCCGCCGGGGCGGCCCCTTCGACCCGTGCTACTCCGTGGGCTCGATACCGGCCCGCAGCAGCCCGTACGTGTACGCGTCCTCCAGCGCCTGCCAGGACGCCGCGATGACGTTCTCCGCCACGCCGACCGTCGACCACTCGCCGCTGCCGTCGCTGGTGGTGATGAGGACGCGCGTGGTGGACTCCGTGCCGGTGCGGCCTTCGAGGATGCGGACCTTGTAGTCGACCAGTTCCAGCTTGGCGAGCTGCGGGTGGATCCGCTCCAGCGCCACGCGCAGCGCCCGGTCGAGGGCGTTGACCGGGCCGTTGCCCTCGGCGGTGGCGACGATCCGCTCGCCCTTGGCCCAGAGCTTCACGGTCGCCTCGTTGGCGTGCGTGCCGTCGGGGCGGTTCTCGACGATGGCGCGCCAGGACTCGGTGCGGAAGTAGCCGCGGCGGCGGCCCTCGGCCTCGGCGCGCAGCAGCAGTTCGAAGGAGGCGTCGGCCGCTTCGTACGTGTAGCCCCTGAGCTCGCGCTCCTTGACGCGCTCGACGACCCGGCCGACGAGTTCGCGGTCGCCGCCGAGGTCGATGCCGAGCTCCTTGCCCTTGAGCTCGATGGAGGCGCGGCCCGCCATGTCGGAGACCAGCATCCGCATGGTGTTGCCGACCAGCGCGGGGTCAATGTGCTGGTAGAGGTCCGGGTCGACCTTGATGGCGGAGGCGTGCAGACCGGCCTTGTGGGCGAAGGCGGAGACACCGACGTAGGGCTGGTGGGTGGACGGGGCCAGGTTGACGACCTCGGCGATCGCGTGCGAGACACGGGTCATGTCGGCGAGCGCGCCCTCGGGCAGCACGGTCTTGCCGTACTTGAGTTCCAGCGCGGCGACGACGGGGAAGAGGTTGGCGTTGCCGACGCGCTCGCCGTAGCCGTTGGCGGTGCACTGGACGTGGGTGGCGCCCGCGTCGACGGCGGCCAGGGTGTTGGCGACGGCGCAGCCCGTGTCGTCCTGGGCGTGGATGCCGAGCCGGGCGCCGGTGTCGGCGAGCACGGTGGAGACGACGGCCTGGACCTGGGCGGGAAGCATGCCGCCGTTGGTGTCGCAGAGGATGACGACGTCCGCACCGGCCTCGGCGGCGGCGCGGACCACCGACTTGGCGTACTCGGGGTCGGCGCGGTAGCCGTCGAAGAAGTGCTCGCAGTCCACGAAGACCCGGCGGCCCTGCGCGCGCAGGTGGGAGACGGTGTCGCGGACCATCTCCAGGTTCTCTTCGAGGGTGGTGCGCAGGGCGAGTTCCACATGGCGGTCGTGGGACTTGGCGACCAGGGTGATCACCTGGGCGCCGGAGTCCAGCAGCGCCTTGACCTGGGGGTCCTCCGCGGCCTTGCCGCCCGGCCTGCGGGTCGCGCCGAAGGCGACCAGCTGGGCGTTCTTGAACTCGATCTCCTGCCGGGCGCGGGCGAAGAACTCGGTGTCACGGGGGTTGGCGCCGGGCCAGCCGCCCTCGATGAAACCCACGCCGAAGTCGTCCAGGTACCGGGCGATCGTGAGCTTGTCCGCGACCGTCAGGTTGATGCCTTCACGCTGGGCCCCGTCGCGCAGCGTGGTGTCGAAGACATGGAAGCCGTCGTCGGCGGCCTTGGCCGTGGGCTTGGTGGTCATGCTGGTCTGACTCCTGTCGGATGAGTGGATCCGGACGATCTGGCTCCACTTGCCCCCATCATCCCGCGCGCCTCGCCCCGGCCTTGGTAAGGGCCGGAAAACGAAAAAACCCCTCGCGGGTGCGAGAGGTCTGCGCGCGGGTCTGGGGCACGGTGGCCGTGCCGCACGGGTGGTGCGGGACGGTCACTGCGGACCGGCGCGCCTGTTGCCAATAATCATGACGAACGAGGGCACGAAAGCAGTGTCGCACAGGGCCGCCTCCGTGCCGTGAGGTGTCTCAGGATGCGGGCGTGACGCTCGTGGTCCCGGAGGGCTCCGCCCGTTCCCGCTCGGACCTTCCGGCGCCGACCCGCCCCAGGTCGATGTCCCGGGTCTCCCGCATCGTGAGATAGACGACCAGGGAGATGGCCGCGCAGCCGGCCACGTACCAGTAGAAGCCGGACTCCGCCCCCGCCTTCTTGAACCAGAGGGCCACGTATTCGGCGGTGCCGCCGAAGAGCGCGTTGGCGAGGGCGTACGGGAGCGCCACGCCGAGGGCGCGGACCCCGGTCGGGAAGAGTTCGGCCTTCACACAGGCATTGATGGAGGTGTAGCCGGTGACGACGACCAGGGCGAGGAGAGCCAGGCCGAAGGCGGGCCAGAAGGTTCCGGCGTTCCGGAGCAGCGTCATGATCGGCACGGTCAGGAAGGTGGAGCCGATCGCGAAGGCGATCAGCAGCGGACGGCGGCCGATCCGGTCGGAGAGCAGTCCGGCGAGCGGCTGGAGGCACATGAAGACGAAGAGGGCGCAGAAGCTGACGAGCGAGGCGGTGGACTTCTCCATCCCCGCGCTCCTGGAGAGGAACTTGGTCAGGTAGGTCGTGTACGTGTAGTACGCGACGGTGCCGCCCATGGTCAGGGCCATCACCAGGAATGCCTCGCGCCTGTGCCGCCACAGCGCCTTCAGGGTGCCCCGGTCCTTCTGCTCGGCGGCGCCCGACTCCGCGTACACCTCGGTCTCCAGCATCGAGCGGCGCAGGTAGAAGACGACCGCGGCGCCGAGCGCGCCGATGATGAACGGGATGCGCCAGCCCCAGCTGTGCAGGGCGGCCTCGGACATGGTGCGCTGCATGACGATCTGGAGGCCGAGGCCGACGAGTTGCCCGGCGGTCATGGACACGTACTGGAAGCTGGAGGCGAAGCCGCGCCGGCCGGGGGCGGACGCCTCGGTGAGGTAGGTGGCGCTGGCCGCGTACTCGCCGCCCACGGAGAGGCCCTGGAGGAGCCGGGCCAGCAGCAGCACGGCGACCCCGCCGTATCCCGCGGTGTCGTACGTCGGTGCGGCGGCGATGAGGATCGCGGAGGCCGACATGAGGGTGACGGTCAGGGTGAGCGCGGCCTTGCGGCCCCTGCGGTCACCGATCCGGCCGAGCAGCCAGCCGCCGACCGGTCTCATGAAGAAGCCCACGGCGAAGATGCCCATGGTGTTCATGAGGTTGGCGGTCTCGTTGCCCTCGGGGAAGAACGAATCCGCGAAGTAGACGGCGAAGGTCGCGTACACGAACCAGTCGAACCACTCGACCATGTTGCCGGCGGATCCGACCCAGATCTTCTTCCACTGCTCTCGTCCCATGGTCCGCCACCGTGCCCGAACGGCCGGGAGCGCAACAAGGGCGCAACAGGCAACGATCACACGTACTTACGTACGTTTCGTTCACGAAGGAGCCTGTGACTGCGGGATAATGAGCGATTCTTCGATGAACTCACGTACGTATTCGACGACGTGGGGTCGCGCCACGCCGGGCAGACCGACCGCGACATGGACGCTGAAACCGTCGAGCAGGGCACGCGTCCGGGTGGCGAACCGTTCGGCGTCGACGGTACGGAACTCCCCTCGGGAGGCGCCCTCCGCGAGCAGCGCCACCAAGTCGCGGTGCCAGGCGTCCTCGATCGCGGACTGCCGGGCGCGGGCGTCGTCGTCGGCGGTCTGCGAGCGGTTCCAGACCTCCAGCCAGAGCGTCCAGTGCGGGTCGCGGGGGCCGTCGGGGAGGTACAGGCCGATGTACGCGTCGAGCCGTTCGCGTACCGTCCCGGGCCCGGCCAGCAGGGTGCGCCGCCGCGCGCCGAGCCGGCCCTCGCTCCACTCCAGGGTGCGGAGCAGCAGTTCGTCCTTGGTACGGAAGTAGTAGAGGAGGTGGCCGCTGCTCATGCCGACCTCACGGCCCAGCCCGGCCATGGTGAGGCCGTCGAGGCCCCGTTCGGCGATGGTGGCCATGGCGGCGGCCAGGACCTCCTCGCGGGGCGGGGCGGTGTTGCGACGGCGTGGAGCGGAGGGCACGGTTCGGACCTTCGGCTGCTGGTGTCGGGTGGCCTCGGTCCGCCGGACCTTCGGCCGCTGCTGGACGGTTCAGACCTTCGGCTGCTGCTGGGTGATGCAGTGGATGCCTCCGCCGCCCGCGAAAATCGTACGCGCGTCGACGAGGGTGAGGGTGCGGTCGGGGAACAGGTCGCGGAAGATCGCCGCCGCCTCCTCGTCACGCGGGTCGTCGAAGGCGCAGAGGACCACGCCGCCGTTGCAGAGGTAGTGGTTGATGTAGGAGTAGTCGACCCACTCCCCGTCGGCCTTCAGCACGGTGGGCGCGGCGACCTCCACGACGTCCAGGGCACGGCCCCGGGCGTCGGTGGCGGCCCGCAGGAGGCGGACGGTCTCGCGGGTGATCTCGTGGTCGGGGTGGGCCGGGTCCGGCTGGACGTGGACGACGACGGTGCCGGGGCGGGCGAAGGCGGCGACGATGTCGACGTGGCCGAGGGTGCCGTAGGTGCCGTAGTCGCCGGACAGTCCGCGCGGCAGCCAGATGGCCTTCTCGGTGCCGAGCCGGGCGTGGATCTCGGCCTCGACCTGCTCGCGGGTCCAGCCGGGGTTGCGCTCCGGGCCGAGCTGGACGGTCTCGGTGAGCAGGACGGTGCCCTCGCCGTCGACGTGGAGGGCGCCGCCCTCGTTGACGAGCGGGGAGCCGTGCACGGGGACGTCGGCGAGTCCGGCGACGGCGCGGGCGATGTGCTGATCGTGTTCCCAGCGGGCCCAGCCCTGGGCGCCCCAGCCGTTGAACGTCCAGTCGACGGCGGCCAGCCGACGTCCGTCGGTGACGAAGGTGGGGCCGATGTCGCGCATCCAGGCGTCGTCGAGCGGGCGGACCACCAGGTCGATGTCCGGGCCCAGGAGCGCGCGGGCGCTGCCCTCCTGGCCGGGGCCGACGACCATGGTGACGGGTTCGAAGCGGCGGACGGCGTGGGCGACGGCGGCCCAGGCTCTGCGGGCCTCGTCCAGTTCGGCGTCGGTGTCGAAGGTCGGGTTGGGGCCCGGCCAGGCCATCCAGGTGCGTTCGTGCGGGGCCCACTCGGGCGGCATACGGAAGGTCACTGCGGGGTCCTCAGAGGAAGTAGAGGCGGTTGAGGGAGACGGATTCGGAGGGCTCGGAGCGCAGCGGATCGCCGTCCAGGGTGACCAGACCGCTGCGGGCGTCCACCGCGACTTCTCCGGTACGGGAGTTGTGGACGAGGTCGCCGGGGCCGATGCCGCGGGTACCGCGCACTGCGACACGGCGTCGGCGCGTGGGCATCAGGTCCGCCCCGAGCTGGGTCGCGGCCTGCGAGACGAACGCGACCGAGAGGTCGGCGGCCGTTGCCCCGTACGCGCCGAACTGCGGTCCGAGGATCAGGGGTTCGCAGGTGTCGGTGGCGGCGTTCGGGTCGCCCGTGACTCCGTACGCCGGGAACCCGGCCTTCAGGACGAGCTGCGGTTTCGCACCGAAGAACTCGGGGCGCCACAGCACGATGTCGGCGAGTTTCCCCGTCTCGATGGAGCCGATCTCGTGCGAGAGGCCGTGAGCGATGGCGGGGTTGATGGTGAGTTTGGCGATGTAGCGCAGGACGCGTCCGTTGTCGTCCGCCGGGCCGTCGCCCTCCATCGGACCGAGCTCGGCCTTCATCTTCCCGGCCATCGCGAACGTGCGGCGGACCGTTTCACCGGCGCGTCCCATACCCTGCGCGTCGGACGAGGTGATGCCGATCGCTCCCAGGTCGTGCAGCACGTCCTCGGCGCCCATCGTTCCGGCGCGGATGCGGTCGCGGGCCATGGCGGCGTCGCCCGGCAGGTCCGTCTTGAGGTCGTGTACGGAGACGATCATCCCGTAGTGCTCGGCGACCGCGTCCCGGCCGAAAGGCAGCGTCGGGTTGGTGGACGAGCCGATGACGTTCTCGACGCCGGCCATCTTGAGGACGTTGGGGACGTGTCCGCCGCCGCAGCCCTCGATGTGGAAGGCGTGGATCGTGCGGCCTTCGAGGACGCGCAGCGTGTCCTCGACCGACAGGCACTCGTTCAGCCCGTCGCTGTGCAGGGCGACCTGGACGTCGTATTCCTCGGCGACCCGCAGTGCGGTGTCCAGCGCCCGGGTGTGGGCGCCCATGTCCTCATGGACCTTGAAGCCGCAGGCACCACCCTCGGCAAGGGCCTCGACCAGCGGAGCCTGGTGGGAGGACGAACCGCGCCCCAGGAAGCCGATGTTGACCGGCCAGGCGTCGAAGGCGTTGAACGCGTGGCGCAGCGCCCAGGGCGAGTTGACGCCGACGCCCCAGACCGGGCCGAACTCCTGGCCGATGATCGTGGTGACGCCGGAGGCGAGCGATGCCTCCATGATCCGCGGCGAGAGCAGGTGGACGTGCGTGTCGACGGCGCCCGCCGTGGCGATCATCCCCTCCCCGGAGACGATGGTGGTGCCCGTGCCGACGACGACGTCGACGCCGTCGAGGGTGTCCGGATTGCCCGCCCGTCCGATCGCCGCGATACGTCCCTCGCGGATGCCGATCGACACCTTGCGGATGCCCTGCACGGCATCGACGACCAGGACGTTGCTGATGACGACGTCGCAGGTGTCGCGGACGGCCGCCGCCTTGAGGTGCAGCCCGTCGCGGGCGGTCTTGCCGAATCCGGCGAGGAACTCCTCGCCGTACCGCTGTGCGTCGGACTCGACGCGCACGGTCAGCCCGGAGTCACCGAGCCGGACCAGGTCCCCGGCGCGCGGGCCGTGCACGGAGGCGTACTCGTGGGGATCGATGCTCATCGCTCAGCTCCCAGATATCCGCAGGCCGCGGCGCGCCGCAGGGCCTCTTCCCGCGCGCCGGGCGCATCGAGCGGGCCGTCGACCAGGCCCGCGAAACCGATCGCGATCCGGTCGCCGCCGATGGGTACGAGACCCACCTCGACCGACTCCCCCGGCCCGAAGCGGACGGAGGACCCGGCGGGGACGCCCAGGCGCATCCCGTACGCGGCCGAACGGTCGAAGTCGAGCCGCGGGTTGGCCTCGAAGAAGTGGTAGTGCGAGGTCACGGAGACCGGCACGGTGGCGGTGTTGTGGACGCTCAGCCGCACGGCGGGTTCCGGCTCCGGCACGGCGGGGCCGGGCAGGACCGCCCCGGGCGCACGGTCGCCGAGGCTCCCGCCCAGCGGTGCGGAGACCACGGCGAGCCGCGAACCGTCGTCGAAGACGGCCTCCACATGGACCTCGGTGACGACATCGGCGACCCCCGGCAGGACATCGTCGGGCCCGAGCACGCGGCGGGCCGCCTCGATGGCCTCCGCGAGCCTGCGCCCGTCGCGGGCCGCCTCGCAGACCGTGTCCGCGATCAGCGCGGTCGCCTCGGGCACATTCAGCTTCAGCCCTCGGGCACGGCGGGCCCGGGCCAGTTCGGCCGCGCCGAAGAGCAGCAGCCGGTCGCGTTCCGTAGGAGTCAGTCGCACGTCTCCACACCTCCCGGTTAGAGCAGCACTCTAACTCGCGGTTAGAGCGTTGCTCCAACACGGGCGGGTGTCGCCCCGTCACAGCCGGGCTCCGCGCGTCCGAAGAGGGGCGTCCGGGCGGCGGGGGTGCGGCGTCGGCGCCGTCGGCGCGGCCGGGGAGCCGGGGAGCCGGGGAGCCGCCGGATCGAGCGAGGACAGGGCGCTTCGGTCGCGGAGGTGCTCGAACGACTGCCCGACCGTCAGTGGTCCTGGGCGCTGGAGGAGTTCGAGTCGACTCTCCTCCCGTCCGGAAGGTCCACCCGTCCACAACGTCCGGCACGGCACCTCGTCGCGTCGCCCTCGCACCTCTGGCACGAGGGCGACGCCCCTTCCGGGCAAACCTCGCCGGTCACGGCAATACGACTAGGGCGTGTTTCGAAACTCCCGTCTGGCCCGCGGCACTTTCGAAAAACGCCCTAGCCGAGCGGGTGCATCCAGCCGTGGGCGTCCTCGACGACACCGCGCTGGATGTCGAGCAGACGCTCACGCAGCTTCAGAGTGACCTCGCCGGGGCCGCCGTCGCCCTGGGTCCACTCGCCGGCCTCGCACTTGACGGTGCCGACGGGGGTGATGACGGCGGCGGTGCCGCAGGCGAAGACCTCCGTGAGGGTGCCGTTCGCGGAGTCCTCGCGCCACTGGTCGATGGAGACGCGGCCCTCCTCGGACTCGTAACCGAGGTCGCGGGCGACCGTGAGCAGCGAGTCGCGGGTGACACCTGCCAGGAGCGAACCGGTCAGGGCCGGAGTGACGATCTTGTTCCCGTACACGAAGTACAGGTTCATGCCACCGAGTTCCTCGACCCACTTGTGCTCGACCGCGTCGAGGTAGGCGACCTGGTCGCAGCCCTTCGCGCTCGCCTCGGCCTGGGCGAGGAGGGAGGCGGCGTAGTTGCCGCCGGTCTTGGCGTCGCCCATGCCGCCGGGGACGGCCCGCACCCGGTTCTCGGAGAGCCAGATGGAGACCGGCTCGACGCCGCCGGGGAAGTAGGCGCCGGCCGGTGAGGCGATGACGACGAAGAGGTACTCGTTGGCGGGCTTCACCCCGAGACCGACCTCGCTCGCGATCATGAACGGGCGCAGGTAGAGCGACTCCTCGCCACCGTGCGCGGGGACCCATGCCTTGTCCTGCTGGACGAGCAGGTCGCACGCCTCGATGAACGTCTCGACGGGCAGCTCCGGCATGGCCAGCCGGCGCGCCGACGCCTGGAACCGGCGGGCGTTCGCGTCGGGGCGGAACGTGGCGACGGAGCCGTCGGGCCGACGGTACGCCTTGAGCCCCTCGAAGATCTCCTGGGCGTAGTGGAGCACGGTGGTCGCGGGGTCGAGGGAGAGCGGGCCGTAGGGGACGAGCTGGCCGTCGTGCCAGCCGCGGCCCTCGGTCCACCGGATCGTCACCATGTGATCGGTGAAGTACCGGCCGAATCCCGGCTTGGCCAAAATCGCCTCGCGCTCCGCGTCGGACAGCGGGGTCGAGGAGGGCTTGAGCTCGATCGTGGGCGTCGTCATGAGTGCGTGTCCTTCACCTGTCGTGTGTGTGGGACCGCACTCGCGCCGCTCCTGCCGGGCGGGCGCCGGAACGCCCGGATCCGGACCGGCCGGCACATGCGGGGTGGTGCCGCGGGTCCTGTGGTGCGCCTGTCCGCCGAGGTGTCGTCCCTCGCCGTGGCCGTGGATCAGCCATGTCCGGTCCTTCACCCGGCAGTCGCGCGCACACCGGTTCCCGCTCCTCGCTCCACCCTCCATGTGCCGGTCGGTCCGGCCGCGGGTCGCGGCCCCGTTCGATTATGGCTCCCGGGGGGCCGCGCACGAAATGACACGAATGCGGTCCTGTGTTCTGTGGTGGCACCCGGGACCGCACAGAAGAAGCCGCCGGGCGCTGTCTGCGACCCGGCGGCTTCGATACGGAGTCGTCGGGTCAGCTCGCTACGCGTACCACGAGTGCGTCGCCGATCTGGTCGGTGGTACGGGGCGACCCGCCGTCGCGCTCCGCGAGGTCCGCGGAGACGGCGTCCTCGATGCGGGCGGCCTCGGCCTCGTGACCGAGGTGGCGCAGCAGGAGGGCGACGGAGAGGATCGTGGCCGTCGGGTCGGCCTTGCCCTGGCCCGCGATGTCGGGCGCGGAGCCGTGGACCGGTTCGAACATCGACGGGAAGTCCCCCGTCGGGTTGATGTTGCCGGAGGCGGCCAGGCCGATTCCACCGGTCACGGCGGCGGCGAGGTCGGTGAGGATGTCACCGAAGAGGTTGTCGGTGACGATGACGTCGAAGCGCTCCGGCTGGGTGACGAAGAAGATCGTCGCCGCATCGACGTGCAGGTAGTCGGTGGTGACCTCGGGGTACTCGGTCGCGACCTTGTCGAAGATGTTCTTCCACATGTGGCCCGCGTACACCAGGACGTTGTTCTTGTGAACCAGCGTCAGCTTCTTGCGCGGACGGGCATTGGCCCGCTCGAACGCGTCACGGACGACGCGCTCGACACCATAGGCGGTGTTGACGCTGACCTCGGTGGCGACCTCGTGCTCCGTACCGGTGCGCAGCGAACCGCCGTTGCCGGTGTACGGACCCTCGGTGCCCTCGCGGACCACGACGAAGTCGATGTCCGGACGGCCCGCCAGCGGGGTCGCGGTGTTGGGGAACAGCTTCGACGGACGCAGGTTGACGAAGTGGTCGAAGGCGAACCGCAGCTTCAGCAGGAGCCCGCGCTCCAGGACACCGGACGGCACGGAGGGATCTCCGATCGCGCCGAGCAGGATGGCGTCGTGGCCCCCCAGGGCTTCGAGCTCCGCGTCCGGCAGGGTTTCGCCGGTACGGTGCCAGCGCCGGGCACCGAGGTCGTACTCCTTGGTCTCCAGCTTCACATCCTGGGGGAGAACGGCCCTGAGGACCTTGAGGCCCTGGGCCACGACCTCCTGGCCGATGCCGTCACCGGGGATCACTGCGAGATTGATGCTGCGAGACATGTCCGCACCCTACTGCGCGTCCCACACCATGACATGACGCGTCCACCATATGGACGAGCGGGCGGCCGCCACGCGGTCGGGGCCGCGCGGAGACGGCCGGGAGCGCGAAACGGCCGCGGGGACGCGGTGACCCTGGAACGGTCAGGACAGTGAGCGGGTCGGCGTGAGTCGGTGAGTGGTCACGGGCCTGACCGGTCGGCGCGAGCGGTCGCGGGCGGGTCGGCCCGGCGCCGAGGGCCGGGACCGGCTCGGCGTCAGTGGCCCGTGGAGCCGCCGTTGTCCCTGCGGTCGAGGGCGCGCTGGAGGGCGGCTGCGGCGTTGCGACGCTCCGACTCGGTCGGGCGGTGGGGGCGACGGACGCGGCGGACGGTCGTCTCGGCCATGATGGATCGACTCCTTGAGATCGCGAGGACTTCGAGATCGAAAAACCGTGAACGTGATGTCGAGACCGGGATTTCGAGGCGCCGGAAGGGGCGGGGAGTCGGCGCCGCAGGGGTTGCCTGCGCGGGGCGCGCGCACTCACGACCGCCGGTCGCTGGATCGAGCGAGACGTTCGGCTCCTACAAAGTTAGGACAGCTCGGCCGGTCTGTCTCCACAAGTACTCGGACTTCCTACTATTTGAGACGGAGAACACTCACCCATCCTCGGCTGCCCGCCCGTCTCACCGGCTCACAGCACGTCGCCGTCGCGCCAGTCGAAGACCAGCGCCCCGTCATCGGCGGTCGGTTCCCCGGGGCGGCCGGTGGGCAGTCCCGGGGAGGAAACGGGCAGCGCCCCGCCCGCCACGCCCCTGACGTACGTGGTGCCCTCCTCCTCCGGCAACCGCTCGATCCCGCCACGCCCCTGCACGGCGATCCGCCCCGGCCACACCCGCCAGCCGCGCCCGGCGTACATCGCCGCCCCGGCCTCCGACGCGGACAGGGCCGCGAACGCGTACGCCCCGTCCACGACCTGCTCCAGGGCCGCCATCACCCGCCCGCCGAGCCCCTCCCGGCGCCGGTCGGCCCGTACGGCCACGGCCTCCACGTAACCGACGCGGTACGAGCGGCCCGCGAGGACCACCCGGCGCTGGACGACGCTGCCATGTGCGAGCAGCCCGCTGCCGTCCCGTGCGTACGCGTGGACGCCCCCGAGACCGTGATCCCAGTCCTCGTCGCTGAAGTCGCCGTCGAACGCGGTGTCCAGGAAGGCCCGGATCTCGTCCAGAGCGGCCGGGGTGAGCTGATGGGTGTGCGCGGTGCGCAGGGCGGGGGCGGTCGGCTCGGTCATGGTCCTCAGCCTGCCACGCGGGGAATCCGACGGGCACGGAGCAAGCGCCCGGTGAGCGCTGCCTATGCGCGTCGCCCGGGCGTTTCGCCGGACACCGACCTTCGGTGCGCGCATGATCGGTCCGGCGGCTCCCTGGTCCGGACCATTGTCCGCCCGTCACCCTGCCCGCATGTCCGACGTCACAGCCCCGTTCAGGCTCTGACGGCGCGAAAGGGAGCGCAAGGGAAACCGCCCCCCGGCCGGCAGGGGAACCGGTCGGGAGGCGGAGTTCGGGCGGGGCGCCGGTGGGGCGGCGCCCCGCGAGGGCGTCAGCCCTGGTGGGGGTAGGTGTACTCGGTCGGCGGGACCAGCGTCTCCTTGATGGCCCGGGTCAGGGTCCAGCGCTGCAGGTTCTGCGGGGCGCCCGCCTTGTCGTTGGTGCCCGAGGCGCGGCCGCCGCCGAACGGCTGCTGGCCGACGACGGCACCGGTCGACTTGTCGTTGATGTAGAAGTTGCCCGCGGCGTACCGCAGCTTCTCCATCGTGTACGCGGCCGCGGCGCGGTCGTTCGCGATGACGGAACCGGTCAGCGCGTAGTCGGAGACCGACTCCATCTGCTCCAGCATCGCGTCGTACTGGTCGTCCTCGTAGACGTGCACGGCGAGGATCGGGCCGAAGTACTCGGTCGTGAAGACCTCGTTCGAAGGGTCGGCGCACTCGATGACGGTCGGGCGGACGAAGTAGCCCACCGAGTCGTCGTACGTGCCGCCCGCGATGATCGTGCAGGACGGGTCGGCCGCGGCGCGGTCGATGGCCGCCTTGTTCTTGGCGAACGCGCGCTCGTCGATGACGGCGCCGATGAAGTGCGACAGGTCGGTGACGTCACCCATGGAGATGGAGTCGACCTCGGCGGCGAACTTCTCCTTGAAACCGGAGTTCCAGATGGAGGCCGGGACGTACGCGCGGGAGGAGGCCGAGCACTTCTGGCCCTGGAACTCGAAGGAGCCGCGGGTCAGCGCGGTCTTCAGGACGCCGTGGTCGGCCGACGGGTGGGCGACGACGAAGTCCTTGCCACCGGTCTCGCCGACGAGCCGCGGGTAGGTGCGGTAGTTGGCGATGTTGTTGCCGACCGTCCTCCACAGGTGCTGGAAGGTGGGGGTCGAGCCGGTGAAGTGGATCCCGGCAAGGTCGCGGTGGTTCAGGGCCACATCGGAGACGGCGAGGCCGTCGCCCGTCACCAGGTTGATGACGCCCTCGGGCAGGCCCGCCTCCTCCAGGAGCCGCATCAGCAGCACGGCGGCGTGGGTCTGCGTCGGGGACGGCTTCCACACCACGACGTTGCCCATGAGGGCGGGGGCGGTGGGCAGGTTGCCCGCGATGGCCGTGAAGTTGAACGGCGTGATCGCGTAGACGAAACCCTCCAGCGGGCGGTGGTCCATGCGGTTCCACACGCCCGGGGAGTTGGCCGGGGGCTGCTCGGCCAGGATCTGGCGCGCGTAGTGCACGTTGAAGCGCCAGAAGTCGACGAGCTCGCAGGGGGTGTCGATCTCCGCCTGCTGAGCGGTCTTGGACTGGCCGAGCATCGTGGAGGCGGCCATCGTCTCGCGCCAGGGACCTGCGAGCAGCTCGGCGGCGCGCAGGATGATCGCGGCGCGGTCGTCGAAGGAGGTCGCACGCCAGCCCGGGGCGGCGGCCAGCGCGGCGTCGATCGCGTCCTGGGCGTCCTGCTGCGTGGCGTTGGCGTACGTGCCGATGACGGCCTTGTGGTTGTGGGGCTGCACGACGTCGAAGCGCTCGCCGCCACCCATCCGCTTCTCGCCACCGATCGTCATCGGAAGCTCGATCGGGTTCTGGCTGAGCTCCTTGAGCTTCGCCTCCAGGCGGGCGCGCTCCGGGGAGCCCGGGGCGTAGGTGTGGACCGGCTCGTTGACCGGCGCGGGGACCTGGGTCACAGCGTCCATGAGTGCCTTGTCTCCTCGTGTCGTGATGGGGGGCCGGGGTCGGCCTGGCGGGTCAGCTCTTGGTGAGGACGGAACGGCCGAAGAACAGCAGGTTCGCCGGCTTCTCCGCGAGACGGCGCATGAAGTAGCCGTACCAGTCGGTTCCGTACGCGGTGTACACGCGCATGCGGTGGCCCTCGGCGGCGAGCCGGACGTGCTCCTCGCTGCGGATGCCGTACAGCATCTGGAACTCGTACTCGTCCAGTTTGCGCCCTGCCTTGCGGCCCAGCTCCTGGGCGATGGCGATCAGCCGGGGATCGTGCGACCCGATCATCGGGTAGCCCTCGCCCTCCATCAGGGTCCTCAGGACGCGGACGTACGCCTTGTCGATCTCGGCCTTGTCCTGGTACGCGACGGAGGCGGGCTCCTTGTAGGCGCCCTTCACGAGGCGGACGCGGCTGCCGGCGGCGGCCAGGCGGCGGGCGTCCTCCTCGGTGCGGAACAGGTACGACTGGATCACGCAGCCGGTCTGTGGAAAGTCCTTCCGCAGCTCCTCGTGGATGGCGAACATCGAGTCGAGGGTGGTGTGGTCCTCCGCGTCCAGGGTGACCGTGGTGCCGATCGCGGCGGCGGCCTCGACGACCGGGCGGACGTTGGCGAGCGCCAGCTCGTGGCCGCCTTCCAGGGACTGCCCGAACATGGACAGCTTCACGGACATCTCGGCCCGGGTGCCCAGCTCCAGGTCCTCGAGCCGGTCGATCAGCTCCAGATAGGCGTCGCGGGCGGTGGCGGCCTGCTGGGGGGTGGTGATGTCCTCGCCGACCACGTCGAGGGTGACTTCGAGGCCCTTGGCGGCGGCGTCCTTGATGACCGGGACGACCTGGTCGACGTTCTCACCCGCGATGAATCGGTCGACGACCTGCTTCGTGCCGGGCGCGGCCGAGATGAAACGGCGCATCTTGTCGCTGCGGGACGCGGCGAGAATCACGGGACCCAGCACGGGGCACCTCCACGGAAAGTACGAACGAAAGCCGTACCGGTTGGGGGAAGGACCGCGGTACAGCACGGAGAACCACCGTGAAATCTAAGGATCTCTCCGATCCTGGGCCATCGACAGCTGTCACGCATCCGTCGCCCAGATCTCAGACATATGTCTGAAGAGGTGCGAGAATGGCCGGGTGAAGCGCGATTACCAGGAGCTGGTCGACGAGATCTCCGGACTGCTCGGCGCCCCCGCCACACTGGAGAACCGCGATTTCGGCCTGGTCGCCTTCGGCGCGCACGACAGCGAAGACGACACCGCGATGGACCCGGTCCGCACCCGCTCGATCCTGACCAGGCGTTCCACCCCCGCCGTCCGTGCGTGGTTCGAGGGCTTCGGCATCACCCGCGCCACCGGCCCGGTCCGCATCCCGCCCGCACCGGAGGCCGGGGTGTTCCGCGGCCGGATCTGTCTGCCGGTACGCCATCGGGGGGTGGTCCTCGGGTACGTCTGGCTGCTCGACGCGGACCCTGGTCCGACCGAGGAGCGGCTGGACGCGGCGATGGAGGTGGCGGCCCGGATCGGGGTGCTGCTCTCGGAGGAGGCGCGGGCCGGCACGGACCTGTCGCGGGAGTTCGGCGCGGTCCTCACCGCCGGGCCGGGCTGGCGGCGCGACATGGCGGTGGCCGCGCTGAGCGAGTCGCTGGGCCGGGACGCGGAGGGACTGCACACGGTGGTGTGCGTGTCCCCGTGGCCGGACGAGGCGCCGTCGGTCCGTACGGTGTCGTCGGCGGCGGCGCTCTCCTCGGTCGCGGCCCCCGGACCGGCCGGTCCCCCCTCGCTGGCGGCGCTGGTCCGGCTGCGTTCCGCCGACTCCCTCGACCCGGCCCGCACCGCGGCCGGGCGGCTGTGCTCCACCGCCGGGCGGGGCGCCACCGCCGGGATCGCGGCGGTCCGCCGGGGTCTGTCGGACCTCGCGGCGGCCTGGCACGAGGCGTCGGCGGCGGCCCGCGCGGCATCGGCCGAGTCCCGCTTCGGGCCGGTCACCGAATGGTCGGCGATCGGCCCGTACCGGATGCTGACCGCGCTCCCGGCGGAGTCGGCCGCCGACCCGGCGGTCCGCGCCCTGCTCGCCCCCGCGCACACGGACCTGGCCCGCACCGCCGAGGTGTTCCTCGACTGCGCGGGCCAGGCGTCGCGGACGGCCGCCGCGCTCGGCATCCATCGCCAGACGCTGTACTACCGGCTCTCCCGCGTCCACCAGCTCACCGGCCTGGACCTGAACGACGGCGAGGACCGGCTGCTGCTGCACATGGCCCTCAAGGGCGCCCGGCTCTGAACGGGACGAACGGGAAGGCACGGGGTACGCGAGCACTGCCGAGGACGCACGCACGACGCGAGGGCGGCCGGGGCGCGGGGACACCGAGCCGCGGGGCGGAAGTCGCCCCGCGCAGCCCGTCAGCGGTCGTCGTCAGGAGCCGTGACCGGGCGGTCGCTGACGAGGGCCGCGAGCACCAGCGGGGCGTCGCCGTCGCTGTGGCCCACGGTGACCCCGGCCCAGCGTCCCGTCCCGCCCACCGGGCCCCACACGACCAGGTCGCCGTAGAGGTCCTGCCGGAACAACGCCTCGAACAGCGGATCCACCGGCTCGCCCTGCTGCCGTCGCAGCAGCGGTCCATGGAGCGGAACCGCGTGATGCGGGCCCCAGCGGTGGTCCAGTTCGCGGGTCAGGGCGTCGCGATGGGCCTCGGCCGCCTCCTCCGCGTCGTTCCACTCGGGGCCGTACACCCCGGTCAGCGGGTCGCCCTCCCAGAGCGGGACGACGCGGAAGCCGTCGCCGCCGGTACCGGTCCACTCCCCCGTCTCCGGATCGCCCTCGGCCACCGCGGGCCCCGATTCCGGCAGCGGGGCCGTCAGCAGCGCCTCGACGTCGGCCAGTGCGCGGGCGACGGTGAAGGGCGCCCCGGCGCGGGAGGTCACAGCACCGCCCGGTCCATCGGACGCGGCAGCGGGTCCAGCGCGCCGCCGTCGCGCAGCCGCTCGTAGGCCGCCACCACCTCGGCGCTCGCGTGCGCTCCGGCGTCCGCGATGCGCAACAGCACTCCGCCGCCGGACAGTTCCTCCCGGACGGCCTCGAGGTCGTCGGGCACGAGGGCGGCACGGGCCGGGGAGAGGTAGCCGACGCGGCCCACCACGGGGTCGCCGACGGAGTACCCGGCGTCGTCCTCCAGCGCGTCGAGCACGTCGTCGTCACTCGCGTCACCGAAGTCCGGCTCCCACTCCCGCGCGAGGACGGCGAGGAGTTCCGCCTCCGGGACGTCGGCGCCGTCCGGCGCGTGGAGCGTCACCACGAACGACTGGAGCAGGAACTGCGGTGCGCCCCCGGCCAGTCCACTGACCTCGGTCCGCAGTCCGGGCGCGTCCGTGCGGTGCAGCCGCAGCGCGGTGCCCGTGAGGTCCGACCAGTCCTCGGCCGCCTGCGCCACGCGCAGGGCGCCGAGCAGCGCCCCCTCGTCCGCGGGCAGTTCGGTCTCCGGGCTGGTTCCGTGCACCTGGCGCCACGTGCCCGCCCCGGTGGCGCCGCCCGGTGCCACCGCCTCGGGAAGCAGTGCCGTGATCCCGTCCAGCGTCCGCTTCCAGCGTCCGGCGAGCGCCTCGGCCGACTCCGGCCGGGGCCCCCAGAAGGCCCGCACTACACGTCGCATGCACTTTCCTCCGTCGAGCTTCGTCCTCGGGGCACGGCGGCCGGCCCGGCCGAACGCGGCCGGACCGCCACCGCGTGCAGGCTACTCGTCGAAGGCCCCCGGTTTCCTGGTGCTGTCGTTCGGACCGGGCTTCGTGTGCACCACCTTGATCGGCAGGCCCTCGTCCCGGAACGCCTGGCGGGCCGCCTTCGCCACGTCGGGATCGGAGAAGTGCCACTCCACGGCCCGGCCGCCGGACGCCTCCACCTGGGCCCTCGCCTCGGCGACGAACTTGTCCTTGCCGGACTTGGTGAGCGTGCCCGGTTCGGTCTGGGACAGGTAGCTCTGGTAGCCGTTCTTGGCCTCCAGGAACGTCTGCCTGCTGGAGTCCCAGCCGTCGTACTCCACGGCCGGCTTGCCCTCCTTGGGGTGCGGCACGACGTACTCCTGGCCCCGGTTGGTGCCGGTGATCTGCTCCTGGTAGCGCAGCCAGGACTCGTTCTTCCAGTTGGGCGCGGGGTTGCGGTCACGACTGGCCCAGTAGCCGTCGCCCAGGTCCGCGTCACCGAGCGTGTGGTTCTTGAGGTCCTCGGCCCAGGACGGCGGGTTGTAGTTGCGCGGGTCGGAGGTGTCGTTGCGGGTGGGCTCCGGGTACTGCTTCTTCTCCAGCGCGGCCTTGCGGGCGCGCTCCGGCTCCTCCAGTCGCTTCTGCTCCAGGTGGGCGGCCCGCTCCTCGGCGCGCGCCTTTTCGGCCGCGGCCTTGGCCGCCTCGTCGCAGCCGTCGTCCGCGAGGACGACCCGGCCGGTGGAACCGGACGCCAGCACGCCGGTGCCGGAGCCCGCGACCCCCGGGGTCCCGCCGCCGTAGCGCACGAGGGGCGGACCGGACGCGATGACACAGCCCGTGCGGCGCGCCGCGTCCTCCGCCGCGTCGGCGGCGTCGTCGGCCTCCTTGGCCGCCTTGCGCACCCCGTCGAGGTCGCCGAGTTCGGCGGCCTTGCGGGCACGGCGGGCCGCGTCTCCCGCGTCGTCGGCGGCCTTCGCCACCGTCTCGGCGATCTTGCCCAGCTTGCCGAGTTTGCCGACCTTGCCGACGACCTTGGCCACGTCGTAGCCGGGGATGAAGAGGGAGCCGACGTTCCAGATCACATCGGTGACGGCCCGGGTCTTCTCCCCGTTGTTCCAGCGGTCGCGGACCTCGTCGCCGACGAAGACGTCGTCACCGACCTTGACGACGGTGCTGACCGACGCCGAGCCCCAGTCCCAGATCGCCCCGAGGTAATCGCCCTTGTCCCACTTGTCGGCGGCGTCCTTGGAGTCCTTCGACCACTGGTCGCCGAGTTGCTTGCCGTAGTCCGCGATGCCGGACCAGGTCTCGGGCTTGAACAGGTCGATGATCCCGGTGATGTCGCCCCAGATGCCGTCGACCGCCACACCCTTGACGACCTGGGTCGTACGGTCCCAGGCGCAGCCGAAGAAGCCCCAGCCGCTGCAGTCCTCCTCGTCGCCCTCGCCGCCGCCGTCGTTCTTACCGCCCTCGCCGTCGTCGGACACGGGCGTGTCGTAGACGGCTTCGGGCTCGTCGCTGTCCTCCGGGTACGTGTCCACGCCGCTGCCCGGCCGGCCGTCGTCGGGACCGCCCGTGCCGCCGCTGCCGCCCGTGGAGCCGGAGGAGCCGCCGTTCGTCTCACCGCTGCCGCCGTCGGCTCCACCGCCGCTCGCCCTGCCCCCGTTCGCGTTCCCGCCGTTCGCGTTCCCGCCATTCGCGTCGCCCTCGCCCGCGCCCGAGGGGCCGCCGTTCGTGCCGCCGGTGACCGTCGCGCCGCTGTTCGCGCCCGCGGCGCCTGCGCCGTCGGCTCCCCCGCTCGTGGCACCGCCGTCCTGGCCCGGACCGGCCTCGACACGACCCGAGCCGTCCCCGGACGCCGGGCAGGAGTAGCCGCTCAACGAGCAGATCGCGGCCTGGAGTTCCGCCGTGATCCGACTGCCGAGACCGCTCAGCGTCATGGCCGCGATCAGCGCGACGACGATCAGCACCAGCCCCAGGTACTCCAGGGCCGACTGGCCCCGGTCCCGGCGCCAGGTGATCATGCGGGAGAGCGAGAACCGGCGCCTCGCACCGCGTTCCCCGTTCGGCTTCGCGCCCCGCTCCATCGGCGGCAGCAGGAACCAGGAGCGGCTCTGCGCCCGCGTCAGGAGGACCAGGATCAGGGTCGGCAGGAGCAACTGGACGAAGCCGCGCGCCGAGCCGTCCCCGATGTTGGCCACGCCGCCGAGGACCAGCCACACCTGTACGGCGACCAGCCCCCACCAGACCCGCTTGCCTCCGGTGCGCACCTGCCGGGCCAGCAGCAGGCCCAGCACGCCGGGCGCGGCGGCGTACAGCAGGATGCCGAGGACCTGGGCCCCCATCGCGTCCACCGCAAGCGCCGAGCCCAGCAGGCCCAGCCCGCCCAGGACCGTCGCGCCGAACAGCACGAACAGCAGCAGCCGCACCGTGTTGAGCGGACGCGGAAGCTCACGGAGCCCCGGTCTCACCGAAGCCGGTCCCCCGGGAACCGGCACGCCACCGACGACAGACATACGTGCCCCCCGACCCCCGATGTCAGCAAGTCACATGACAGCGACTCACCCTAGGGTCGGCCCCGTCCCGCGTCATGGGTCTCAGGGCCCAACGCCGGGCCCACACGGACCGCGTGACCACCCGTCACCGAACGGGCGGGCGCGCCGACAGGCCGGGGTGCGCGGGCAGGGGTACGCACCGGGACGTGCGCGTACGCCCCGGTGCCGCGGCAAGAGCGCCGCGCGAGGAGAGGGGGTCGTCCAACGTACGCCCCGTACGAGGACGACCCTCCGCCTTGCGATGCACCGCACCGGACGCCGCGGGCCCCGCCCTTCGGGCGGACGACGCTGCTTTCGAAACACGCCCTAGTTGTACTGCCCTGTGAGGTTGGGGACGCGGCTGGCGGGTGGTTTGCCTTTCAGCGCGGTGTGTCCGCGGTGGTGATTGTAGGTGTGCAGCCAGTCG